>JBJTKU010000001.1:0-3735 GCA_046096605.1 Candidatus Planktophila sp.
ATTGTCCGCGTCTCGGCGCTCGCAACCGGGTAACAAGCCTTGACTGCTTTCGGTGAAACTTACAACGCGGATGCCTGTCTCGATCATGGTAGGGACGTGAATACCAATCTTGGCGACGTAGGTCTGTCCAACGAGCGAGTGCTAGATCTCAACGCCACTCTGGCAACCAAAGCCGCCTGTGAATCAACACACTTCCTGGCAGTGGAGACTGCCCGAATTGTCGTCATATCTTATTCTGTCAAAAGTTGGTCCCATAATGTGCAAAAGTCAGAGGTTGGGCTTCCAAGTCAAAGTGACCGCGGGATATCGGCTATCCCCTGCATTCCGTTTGCAAAAATGTGAGCATCGCACTATGATGCTGGTATACACTTTTATTTGTAGAATTGTGGCCCTGGATGCCTGCAGGCAGGAGTAGTCAAAGGCCTGACCACGATAGGGTGGACTTTCATAGTTTCGGTCTTGACCCCATCCGGTCGCCTCCATATGCAATATTGTCAACGATCTTCGCCAACCGCAACAATCACTCGGCTTCCGGAGGACATGCGAGTTCGTCCCGCAATTGGGCGATACCAGGGCTTAACAATGCACCTCTTCGTCCAAAATGGTGTATATCCGTCAACATCATATTTCTTACAACTATCCAAAGGATGTGTTCCGCGTCCTTAATTTGGCGCAATCATAGGAGGCCCTCGTCGGAGTCTCCCGCCAACCCCTCGGGCCTTCATGCTGACCCAGCTTGCTTGCTGTTTGCAATGAGTGCTCGCATCTATGAATGGTGCGTAGCGCCGCCATACTCGAATCATACTGTCATATACTGATCATGTGTGTCTGGCCTGCTGAACTTCCCACTGATTGACTTCAGTGGTGGGGTCATCACGCGAGGCGAGCCCCGCTGCCATAGTGTTCACCATGGTGGATTTACCCTCGATGAGCCATATGCCTTCGACCGATAGCATCAACTGTTATGGCTTGCCACCTTATGTAATGATGGCTCCACGCTTGCTGCAAGTAGGCACGACATACATACTTGAATAGCCGCCATGCGGGCAATAATTTGTATCAATGCTCCATATATATATATACATATGTTTATTTGTTATATATATACATATATGAGCAAGCCCTCACACGTGAGCTGCCAATAGTGCTTGTTAAGCCGCCTAATGGCTGATCGGAATTCACCAGAGAGGCCTGGTTGGGTCACCGACCCAACCAATAAACCTCACGCTGCACGCTCTACAATCTGCGTGCGTGGCCCAACTATTTTTTATATATCAGCCTTCCAACGCGCAGAGTGATGGGTACGTCGCGTTTAACCCATATCCTTTTTGTTTGCAAACTGGGGCACGCTAACATATTGTCGGTGACTCATGTGTCAATGCTGGATTGACTTAATAGATTGTTGAACCTCCTCCACTGGTATTGTTTATGTCCGACTAGTTGGTGGTGCGTTTGTGAATACAAACTTGCCCGCGACATTGGTAACAATGACCGAGTCATGGTACCCATTGAACATGTATCGCAGTTGGATGGCAGAGTGCCCACTGTAGGCGCCTGTGTTGGTGCCGCGATTGCCTTCTCTACCTGGTGTTCTGTCGAGGCGGCAACAATCAAACGCTTTGCTTTACTCGTGGTCGCTCCCGGCTGTCTCTGACCACGCAGGCGCCTCGCCCTGGCTCAGTCCGGCAGGGCGCCAGCGCTCCGTGCTTCCTGAAGGACATCCAACTTGCCACCATCGTATCGCCTCGGTACAAATTCTAATATCCTGTTGCTACGGATATGATGCGACACACCTTTCGGTGGTGACGCGCTGCTGCCTCATGCTGCGGTGTGCAACTGAGCCCGCCAGTGGATGTGATGACTGCTCGGGGGCCGTATGGAACCCCTACCTAGAGCTGCTGCCGGAAGGATCTGCTTCGCTCTCAGGGGGGCGATGGCTACCTCGGTCCTCAGCATCAGTCGTCTTTCTGCTGTCCTCGCTCCTCGGTCACAAAAAAACGCCCATCCTCAATAAAGAGCGGCCATACGCTCTAGCCCAAAACACTGCCAACTGTAGCCTCACCGTTGTCATCAACCTCAAACGGACTCTCGCCTTTGAAGCTTCTTTCGTGGAATCACATCGACGGGTAGCAACAACGCGCAGGCCGACAATTCGCGCAATAAACGGTCTCATCATAATTAAGACATAATACACACAATTCCGGCATTTATAATGTTGGGCCCTACGCAGGATAGTACTAAGGTGCACACGGCATCGCGCGGGCGGGGGGGCTGGTATCGCAAGCAATCCGCGTTATGCCTAGTTGCGCGTCTATCTCGAATTTGTTATACGCAACAATCTCAAACATAATACTGATGCAACACATTACGAAAGACATGTAGGTACCTTTCAGACAAGATTCCCATCCGGCACCTAAACTCGTAATATTGTGAGTCTCCATGTTATAGTTTGGTGGCTGGGTAGGATGGTGCCTCTACTGCGGTGAGGCTTCCTCCCCCCCCCGCCCGGCCAGCGCGCAACGGTGGCAGTGCGGGTCCGTGGCCCTGCCTCTCTGCAACTCGATCAAGAGTCAAGAGTTCCATGCGAGAGGGATTGGCAAGTGTGCGCGGCGAGTGTCCGCATGACTGGTCTCGCAGTTTTCGATTTCACCTTGTTGGTCACACAGTGCGAGGACAATGCCTTGGTTCAACTGGATTGCGAGAGCAAGTCTTCACCGGAGGCGAGCATCTGCAACACTCAAGCCGGTTTGACACTAAGTATTGCAACCTGATGCAAGCAAAGGCTGCGTGCTTGGTGGCGTCAGAGGCTTGGCTTGCACTGCCGGAAGCACTCGGCCAAGAAGTGAAGCCACTCTGTGTGGTTCACAATACTCAACAAGTGAACAAAAAAAACTTGCAAGCATGATACCGTGCATCAACGCGGACAATGTGGAGCTGAACCAAAAAGGATGAGCGGAAGCACATCTGAGCCTGCATGATCCTTCGAAAAGCAGATTGCGAGGATTCTGCACACGGATCTGATGTGAGGAAAGAGCGGAACGGACTTTTTTTGCCCATGAGTATTATCACCAGATGTCAACGGCAAGAACTGCCACCTCTCTGGGTCCCATGGTGCGCCTTGGACTGGAACGATTGGAAGTCGTGTATTGGCTTGTGGTGACATGAAGAAGAGCCTGTTGGCTACGTTGAAGGTCGGACTAGTGAATGGCTGGAGCACTTGCACTTGTAGATTACTTATAAATTGGTGTAGTTGTTACATCGTTTACTGCTGATGTCCACCATGTGCGCTGGATGTGTGCGCCTTCTGGCTGCATGGAGGATCAACTTAGTAAGTTGAGCATGTGTACGTGTAGACTACTTAGAGGTTCGTGTGTTTTCTGCTCAACCACTACTCATGTCCACCTTGCGCGCTGGCCTGACCAGTGGCCGCTGCATGCTAAGTCTGCAGACGGTATGCAGTAGCGCTCACTTCGGGGGGGTATATTGCATGAGACAATGTTTTACCGCGAGAAGGCCCTTGCAGTGTTGTTGTTCATTCTGCCTGCAGTGGGACATGTGTGATAGGCTTATTCATTCTCTGAATCATGTTGAGAGAGAGAGACAAAATACTTGTGCAAAAACCATTACATGTACCGAGCGAATATCATACGGCTGGTCAATCATAGGTTGTGGACTTGGCCGCTTTCAGCGGCAATCACTATCTGTTAAACATAGTCAACATGCTAAACCGTATAT
>JBJTKU010000002.1:0-3672 GCA_046096605.1 Candidatus Planktophila sp.
ATTCCATATCTTTTTATCAAAATTGCAGTCGATGAAGAAAATGGATACTCCCCTGCAATTGTCGTATTTGGCCGAGTTCTCATAGGCGCTGCGATCTTGATTCCTCTTGCATATAAAGATCGTTCAATCTATGCCGCCTTACGTGGAATCAAGTATGTCGCTTTCTATGCAGTTCTAGAAATGATTATTCCTTGGATTCTTATCGGCACAGCAGAACAGAAAATTTCTTCTGGCCTTGCAGGATTACTCATTGCATCCGTACCTATCTGGTCGAATCTGATCACCTACCTCCAAGGTGATAAAGAGGCGTTACAAGCCAACCGACTTCTGGGAATTGGGATCGGTTTTATTGGTGTTGTATTGATTGTTGGAATCGAAAGTCTTACAGGATCATCTGATCCACTATCAATTGTCATGGTAATTGTCGCTGCAATTGGATATGCATACGCAATCATTATGATCCGAAATAAGTTGCCAAATGTCTCCGGGATCGCAATTAATGGAGTAGCGATGGCTATCACCGCTATTTTCTATCTCCCATTTACGATCGTCTTATGGCCTGAACACAGCGTTTCTGCTAATGCAACCTTTTCGGTAGTCGCCTTGGGTATCTTCTCTACAGGAATCGCCTTTGCTTTCTTCTTCACCCTTATTGCCGATATAGGACCAACTCGCGCCTCACTTGTTACCTATTGGAATACTGCGATTGCAGTTGTTCTGGGTGTAATTATCTTGAGGGAGCCCCTTACGGTAGGTATCCGTATTGGATTGCCATTAGTCTTGCTGGGATCGTGGCTAGTTAATCGTCGCGAGAAGGTTTAACTCTTACTTTTTACGAATATCCCAATCGTTCGAGCATCTTGGGATCGCGCTGCCATTCTTTAGAAACCTTTACATGTAAGCCAAGGAAGATACGGGCACCAAGTTCACGTTCAATATCAGCACGAGCACGCATTCCAATATCTTTTAAGCGCTCACCTTTATGGCCGAGCACAATACCTGTCTGTGAATCTCGTTCGACGTGAATTGAAGCATGAATATCAAAGAATGGACGAGAGCCTTTCTCCTCGCGCTCTGACATCTCATCGATGGTGACTGTGATCGAGTGTGGGAGCTCCTCGCGCGCATCTCGAAGAGCAGCCTCGCGGATAAGTTCACAGATTAACTGTTCGATACCTTGATCGCTCTTTATATCTGTTGGATAAAGTGCAGGACCCTGAGGTAACTTCTTGGAAATAAGTGATGTGAGGAGATCAATCTGGTCATGAATAGCAGCAGAGATCGGAACAATTTCATCCCAGGTAAATCCCACAGCAAGTTCATTGATGCCTAGCAAGCGTGCAGCTAGATTCTTCTTTGAAACTAAATCTGTCTTGGTGACAAGCGCAAATTTCTTGGCAAGAGGATGCTTTGCGATCTCTTGAGCAAGGAAAATATCTCCAGCACCTGATGACTCATCCGCAGGAAGGCACATTAAAATGAGATCGACTGAATCAAGGCTCTCCTCTACAACTGCATTCAGGCGATGCCCCAGAAGAGTCTTTGGCTTATGTATACCTGGTGTATCAACTAGAACTGCCTGAAAATCAGAGCCGTTAACGATTCCACGAATAGCGTGGCGTGTGGTGTTGGGATGGGCAGAGGTAATTGCAATCTTTGAACCAACGAGTGCGTTGATGAGAGTTGATTTACCGGTATTTGGGCGGCCCACAATCGCAACAAAACCCGAACGGAATTCACTCATAGACCTATTCTCCCACTAGGCCTCGCCTTTTACCTAAATGAGCAGTTCGAGAGAGGAGATCAATTCCACTGCGTCGTGAACTGATGTCACAATCTCTGCTGCACGTTCACCAATCAGTCGATGTGTGCCTTCAGATGTAGGTGAATTAATTGGTCCAGGGATTGCCATCACGGGTCTCATTAACTCAGCTGCATCACGGGCGGTACGTAATGATCCGCTTCTAAAGGCAGCCTCAACAACTAATGTGCTGACAGAGAGCGCTGCGATGATTCTATTGCGCGTAAGAAATCTCGAAGGAAAGGCAGGAGTACCTGGCATCACTTCACTCACAATTGCACCGATCTCTGCAATTTCAGTGAAGAGACGTTCATTTCCAGCTGGATAGTTAATATCGACTCCGCTGGCAATAACGGCAATAGTTAACCCTTCGGCAATCAAGGCACCTTTATGAGCATGGGTATCGATTCCATATGCACCACCACTGACTACGCCCCATTCTCGGTCAACAAAGCCTGCGGCAAAGTCACTGGCAATCCTTGCGCCATAGGGAGTTGGATTGCGAGTTCCGACGATTGCAATCGATCTACTGTGTAGGCAATCTAATTTGCCCTTAACAACTAAGCCAATAGGTGGCGTTGCAAGATCATTAAGTTGTGTGGGCCACCAAGGGTCTCCTGGAACTATGAATTCGGCTCCAGCGGCATGAATTCTCTCAAGTAACTCTGGTGCTCCATGTGGCCTTAGTTGCGAAAGAACTTTTTCACCCTTACTTGAACGATAGAAACCATCTTTGATTCGAGCCAAGGTCTCTTCTGCACCACATCAGGCAATCTCGGTTCCCCAGAAAGCATCTCCACATTCAATTGCGGCAAAGAGTTCAAGGCGTGATGACTTTTCGTTCTTCATGACATTACTCCTTCGCGCAATGCGTAGGCCTGTGTCACATCACCAAGTGTGGGTTGGTGGCCTCCTCCTAAATCTGCAAGTGTCCAACTCAGACGAATAACTTTGTGGAGTCCCCGAGCAGTCAGCCTTTCTCGATCCAGTTCATCATGAAGAAATGCCATGGCTTTACGGTCGGGCTTAAAGTCGCTTCTTAAATCTCGTGCTGGGATTTGGCTATTAAGGAGAAATCCCCGTCCCGTATATCGCTCTTCTGCGATTGCTCGTGCAGCACGCACACGCTTTGCTATTTCGGCACTTGATTCACCAAGGGTTTGCGATGAGATATCAGCCCGTCCCACCGGCTCGACCACTATGCGCATATCAATTCGATCCATTAAAGGTCCGGATAACTTTCCCAGATAGCGCCTGACCTGCACCGAAGAGCAGTTACATGCCAGACCTTTACCTGTGAATTTTCCGCAGGGGCAGGGGTTTGCTGCAAGAACTAAGAGAAATTGTGATGGGAAGGTGATGTTGCCAATGCTGCGTGCAATCGTGATTGTTCCTGATTCAAGAGGTTGTCGCAGAGTATCCAGAATTCCAGAGGCGCACTCTGGCGCCTCATCGATAAAGAGAACGCCGTGATGGGCCAATGAACAAGCTCCGGGACGAATTACATGTGCTCCTCCCCCAACCATGGCAATACGTGTGGCGCTGTGATGCGGAGCAACAATCGGTGCAAGACGCGACAAGGGAGATCGCTGCGATAATGTTCCGGCTATCGAGTGAAGGGCTGTGACTTCTAGGCTCTGTTGGACCGTGAGTGGCGGCAAGATAGTTGGAATCCGACTGGCGATCATGGTCTTTCCCGCACCTGGTGGACCAATCAACAAAAGATGATGGCCACCTGCTGCGGCAACTTCTGCACCAAATCGGGCATTGGTTTGACCTGCAACATCTTCAAAATCTAGGAGAGTCTGCTGGTCGAGATTTATCTCTGCAGGAGTCTGACTCTCTCCAACACCGGTGCGCAGAAAAATTAA
>JBJTKU010000003.1:0-5690 GCA_046096605.1 Candidatus Planktophila sp.
TCCCGCACCGGTGCTTGATTACATCGCACAGACAGCATTGTTTATTCGCTAATGTCGTCATTTGGTATACCTGACCTCTCTGCGCAATTAGAGGCCGATCTTGCCGTCCGCATGGCCGAGGTCGAGGCGCTCTTGCGAAAGCAGATTGAGGGCAAATACCCACTAGTTATTGAAACTTCGCGCCATCTTGTTGAAGCAGGCGGAAAGAGATTACGTCCGTTGCTCACTTTGATTACTTCTCACTACGGCAATCCAAAGGCGCATGGGGTTATTGAGGCGGCAGTGGTCTGCGAACTCACACACGTGGCAACCCTTTATCACGATGATGTGATGGACGAAGCTCCACTGCGACGTGGAGTACCGAGTGCAAATAATCGTTGGGGAAATACTGTTGCAATTCTCACCGGTGATTATCTCTTTGCACGAACCTCAGATATGTTGGCAGATCTTGGCTCTGCTGCCGTTCATCTTCAAGCTCAAACCTTTGAGCGACTTGTCATCGGTCAGATTATGGAGACACAAGGGCCGGCAGCTGGACAGGATCCACTGGCTCACTACCTCAGCGTTGTCAGCGATAAGACTGGTTCGCTGATCTCAGCAAGTGCGCAATTTGGTGCAATGTTGGCGGGAGCACCCACTGAAATTATCAATTCACTAGCAATCTTCGGTGAAAAAATTGGAGTCACCTTCCAACTTGTCGATGATGTCATTGATATTTCTAGTGAATCTAAAGAATCGGGGAAAACTCCGGGAACAGATCTAAAAGAAGGCGTTCCAACTCTTGTCACCTTAAATGTTATGAAATCAAATCGCGCGCAGGATCGCGATCTGCAAGAGCTCCTCAAAGGTCCAATTGCAGATCAAAACGTGGTTGATCAGGTACTAGCGGCTCTGCGCATTCATCCAGCGCTAGAGCAATCTCGAGATCAATTACATACGATTGCTAAAGAAGCTCGCGCCCTGCTTGGTCCGCTTCCAGTCAATGATGCAACTGGGGCACTCTTTTCGTTATGCGATGCTGTTATCGACCGTTCTGCCTGATTTAACCAAGTCGACCGCAAGGGCTACTAGCGCAACCCAAATGAAGAGAAAACCCGCCCATCTAGCAGCTGGCATATCTTCGTTGTAATACCAAACACCGATACAGAACTGAATTGTCGGGGTGATGTACTGCAAGAGACCAATCAACGTCAGCGGTAGGCGATTGGTAGCACCATTAAAGAGCAGTAATGGAATAGCTGTTACAGCGCCTCCACCAATAAAAAGGAGAGTGAGCTTCCACGAATGCAAGAATTGACCCTGGCCTGAATTACCCAGCCAGATCAAGTAGCCCAGATAAGCACCGCTGGAGAGAAGAGTCTCGATCGAAAGCCCTTCTAGCGCGCCCAGGCCAAGTTGTTTCTTTACAAGACCGTAACCGCCCCATGAAAGAGCAAGACCAAGTGCAATCCATGGAAGACGTCCGTAATCGATTGTTAAAACTCCAACACCCAAGGTCGCAATACCTACTGACATCCATTGCAAAGGTCGCATCTTCTCTTTCAGAATAATGACTCCGGTTGCAATGACAACTATCGGATTGATGTAGTACCCAAGGGATGCTTCAACAACGTGGCCGGTATTTGCGGCATAGATATAGATAATCCAATTGATGGAGATAAGAATCGAGCTTAAGAAAAGGCCAGCAACGATCTTGGGACGTTTTAAGAGAGCCAAGGTTGAGGAGAGTGTTTTGGTAAGACTTAAGATGATGAAGCAGAAGACTAAAGTCCAGACAGCGCGATGCGAGACGATCTCAAGCGGATTAGCCGGTTTGAGTAAGGGCCAATAGATAGGAAAGAGACCCCAGAGCGTGTAAGCGCTTACTCCAAAGAGTAGGCCAAGGCTTCTGACCTTAGCCTTTTCTTCTCTCATCACTATCTAAAGTTCACGAACTGAACAGCGAAATCCCACTTTGCCTCTTTGATCATTGCAATTGATTCTTGAAGATCATCACGACTTTTACTTGTGACACGAAGTTCGTCACCTTGAATCTGGCTCTTTACCGATTTTGGTCCTTCGTCTCGTAAGAATTTAGCGATCTTCTTAGCGTTTTCGGTCGAGATTCCCTCTTTGAGAGGGCAAGAAATCTTGTAGATTTTTCCAGAAAGTTGTGGCTCGCTTGGATCAATGTGCTTGAGAGAGACTCCACGTTTGATCATCTTATCTTTAACAACTTCAAGGGTTGCCTTTGCCCGCTCTTCTGTATCTGCCTCAATATTAATTTTCTCGCCGACTAACTCGATCTTTGCCCCAGTGTTCTTAAAGTCAAATCGTGTCTCAATCTCACGGATTGCTTGGTTAATTGCATTGTCTAGCTCCATGCGATCAATCTTTGAAACTACATCGAAACTGGAATCTGCCACGACGGGGCCTCTACTTTCTTACTCAGTTGCTAGGCGATGGTCTTTAAGATCTCTTGAGCCTGCACGGTTGTTGGATATGAAGATTGGGTGCCAAGTCTAGTGACACTATCTGAGGCGCATGCGCATCCGAGGGCGATCGCCTGAGCTTCATCTAGACCAAGGGCTAATCCCACAGAAAATGCGCCCACAAAGGCATCGCCAGCCCCAGTTGAATCTATAGCTGTAACAACTGGGGCGCTGACGCGATGTACTTTGCCATCGCGACTAGTAAATGCAGCTCCCTTATCGCCAAGGGTTACCGCAAATCGCGTCTTCAACGTCGTTGCAAGTTCGAGAATAATCTCATCACTGGTTGGTTCAAGATTCTTGGGATGCATTCCTGCAAATTCACTTTCATTTGGAATGATCCAATCAGTGACAGCAATTAATTCATCCGAAATCGGGGCAAAGGGAGCCGGATTTAAAATCGTGATCGCACCATGTGCACGCGCAGTGCGAAACGCTTCGAGGGTAACTTCTTGAGGAATCTCCAATTGACCGATAACAATCTGATAACCCTTTAAAGTCTCAAGTGCAGATTTAGCTTGTGCGGGCGTCATAGCGTTATTGGCTCCGGGAACGCAAATAATTCGGTTGGTTCCATCGGGTTCTACCCAGATCGGGGCCACCCCACTGGCTCCAGGAGAGCGCAAAACAAATGTTGTGTCGATGCCTTGCTCTTGGAAATTTGTAAGAGTAGTGTCTCCAAATACATCGTCACCAAGAGTATTGACCATCGAGACTGTTGCACTCAAACGTCTTGCCATTACTGCTTGGTTTGCACCTTTTCCACCAAATCCAAGTGCAAATGAATCTCCAATAACAGTTTCTCCCGCATCGGGAACTTTCTTAACGTAGGCAACCATGTCGATCATTGTGCTTCCAACTACAACTACATGTGGTTGTTCAGCCATCAAAGTCTCCTAGCGACACGCAAAATAAAAGTTCAACGCTCTAGACGCCAATGTACTCCAGAGGATAGGTTATCTGCAATCGTTATCAGTAACGATTTTTATTACCGACAAGGGGGCCGGCGTTGTCAACTGTAACGATTACCGATGTTGCAAAACATGTCGGTGTCTCAGTTGCAACTATCTCCCGCTACCTCAGCGGTTTTACCGTTCGCAATGAAGAAAAAATTCGTGAAGCGATTGTGGAATTAAATTATCGCCCAAGTGCTGCAGCGAGAAATTTAAAGTCAGGTCGTACAGGCATTATTGCAATAGTTGTTCCTGACATCACCAACCCATTCTTTGCTTCAATTGTTGAAGGTGCCGAAGCTGCCGTTGGTGAAGATCGCATGATTCTCCTTGTAAATACTGGTGACTCTCGCGAACGCGAAGAGAAGGCTCTGAGTCAACTCTTTGGAAGAGTTGATGGCGTTATCATGGCGCCGCTTACCGAAGATGAGCAGGGCCCATCATTTTTCAGCCAATTCGGACTCCCTATTGTTTTTGTTGATCGCGTGACAAAAGATGGAGAGAAATTCAGCTCTGTGCTCACCGATAATGAAAAAGGTGCTCAGATTGCAATCGATTACCTGATCGGTCATGGTCATACGAAGATTGCGATGATTAGCGGGCCTCTCAGCACAACACCTGGCAAGCGACGAGCCGATGGCTACTTCAAGGCTCTCAAGAAAGCCGGGCTTACAGATGAGCATTTCATTGAATCAGACTTCAGCGAGGCGGGCGGATATGCAGCAATGTGTTCACTTCTTGAGCGAGACGATGCACCGACTGCAGTCTTTACCGCAAATAACCTTATGACGATGGGAGCCCTACACGCTCTTTCTGATCGTGGTGTGGGCGTCCCGAGCGAAATTTCAATAATCGGATTCGATGATCTCGAATTTGCAGAACTCATTAACCCGCCACTTTCAGTCATCGCTCGAGATGCGCGCCTTCAAGGGTCGCAGGCGATGGATCTCATGATTAAACATCTCAATAACGGGGCTAACACCCCACCCGAGCATTCAATGGTCGATGTACAACTTGTTGAGAGAGGATCGTGTGCGGCTCCAAGAAAGTCGCAAAAGGTCCGCTCCAACAAGATAGGCCGTTGAGTAAACGAGTGATCACTCAAATAACTAAAAGGAGAAATACCGAATGAAGAAGAAACTTCTCGGGCGCTGGGGAGTAGTAGCACTTGCTGCAACACTCACAGCAACAGTTGTTACCGGTTGCGGTAGCGACAGCGAAGATGCAGCTTCAAATGTTGCAGGAACAATCGGAATTGCCTATAGCCTAGGCGGCCGCGATGTTCCAGGCTTTAACCAGCTTGCATATATTGGCGTAGAGCCACTATTGGCAGCAAATGAAAACCTTGAACTCATTGAGTCACAAGATAACCCAACCGCAACAGATGATCAGCGCGCAGAGCGTCTTCGTCTTATGGCTCAAAAGGGTGCTAATCCAATCGTTGTAGTGGGCTTCACATACGCTGCTGCACTTGGAAAAGTTGCTCCAGAATTCCCAGATATTCAGTGGGGAATTGTTGACGATTCATCTGTAACAGCTCCAAACGTTCACAGCATTGTCTTTAAAGAAGAAGAAGGCTCATACCTTGTAGGTGTTGCTGCTGCTTTGAAGTCAAAGACAGGAAACGTTGGCTTTATCGGTGGAGTTAACACACCTCTTATCGCTAAGTTCGAAGCTGGATATATCGCTGGTGCAAAGGCTGTAAATCCAAAGATTAAGGTTCAATCAACCTACATCAGCAACTTCCCAGACTTCTCAGGATTTAACGATCCTGCAAAGGGATACGAAGCGGCTAAGGGTATGTATGAGAACGGTGCAGATGTTGTTTACGCAGCAGCTGGCGGAACCGGAACCGGTATGCACAAGGCAGCATCTGAGCTCGGAAAGTGGTCAATCGGCGTAGATGCTGACGAAGCAACTTACCCAGCACACTCTGCATACACATCAACGATCCTTACATCAATGCTTAAGCGCGTTGATGTCGGAGTTGCAGCATTCGTTAAGGATGCACTCGCTGGAACACCTACTGCAGGAGTTAAGACCTGGGGTATTGCTGAAGGCGGAGTTGGATACACAACCACCGGTGGATACATCGATGACATCACCTCAAAGATCGATGAGTACTCAGCAAAGATCGCTTCAGGTGAAGTTGTAGTTCCAACAGATCCAAAGGCATAAGAAAGTAATAAGCAATGTGAAGTGGGGCGCGGTCCATGCGGCGCACGACACAAATAGATGATATAAAAAAATTACAGGTGGGGAATAA
>JBJTKU010000004.1:0-3522 GCA_046096605.1 Candidatus Planktophila sp.
GTCTTGAATGCTCGGTCTTATATGTCCGGACATAGGTTAATTGATGACTCGAGTAATCGACAGGGTGAATCCGATAACCAGTCATCTGAGGCGATGACCATTTTCTATATTCCCGCTAGTACCAGGGCGAGACCACGGGTAGCCTTGCGGCGATAGGTCAGACCGATCTACAGCGAGATCTACAGCAAGAAAGGTAAGGCGATGGCCAACTGGACCCAGCTTAAACAGTTCCTCTACAACAATTACAAGATCGAAAACGACACCGGAGACTCCCTACGTATGCTCTTTGATGTAGGTGGTGGACGCAGCCAGTACATCTCAGTACACAATTTCGATCCACTAGTTACCTTCTCAGCGCCATTTGGCAAAGTTGGCCAGATTAAGCCTGAGAAAGTTTTGCAAAGTGCCATTCCTTTCGGTGTAGCCCAAGCTGGAGATATCTATTTCTTGATCCACACATCATGGATTGCAACTCTTGATGATCTAGAAGTACATGGACCAATAAATCTTCTGGTAAATACAGCAGATGAGCTCGAGAAGAAGCTCACTGGCAAGGACGATTTCTAAACACAATGGGTTTTCGCTTTCGCCGCTCGATGAAGATCCTTCCAGGGATCAGACTGACTGTCGGCAAAAGTTCTGTCGGAATATCTGCAGGTGTCCGTGGCGCACGAGTGAGTCTTAACTCATCCGGACGCGTCACCACATCTGCAGGTATTCCAGGCAGCGGTCTCTATTGGACCGAAAGTAAATCTCTTAGAAAGAAGAGATCGAAGAGCAAGAGCCCTCGATCAGTTTCCAGCACTCGCGTCGAAGAGACAATCATCGATGACGAGGTTTATGTAGAAGATATCTATACACCGCCAGCGCGTGCACTTGATGCACCGGTTTCAATTCCACAAGAACCAGCCAAATCACATATCTTTTCAAGTAGACAAGAGAAGGCTCTAAGCGCACTCTTTCACGATATCTACGGTGATCAACAAGCAAATCCACCTGCAATAGTCTTTGAAAAGACTCGCGCAGTAGCCGCAGAACATCCAGAGTTAGCCCTTGCTATGCAGGCTATCCAAGTTCTTCACGGCAGCACCAATGAAGCGCTGCAGAAAGAGTCCTTCGTTCTGGCAGACCAACTCTGGCCACAACGCCAGGAACTCTTTAGTAACGAACTCGTTCAGAAGTACTTTCCTGGAATTACCCCAGGTGTAATGATCACTCCCGGAATCTTTGCCAGTGAGCGCTATAACATGAAAGCACTTGGCCTTATCTACGCCGAAATTCTGCAGGTCCAAGGCAATTACGCCAAAGCATTAGAAGTTGTCGAAGAGATCGATTCAGATCAGATGACAGCAATCTCCGTTGCAGACCTTGAGCTTGCCTTACTCAAATTCGATGATGCCATAGCAACGACAGAAGATATTGAGAATGAAGACGATGCCACCGCGATGCTACTTGTTCTGCGCGGAATCGCTTTCCGTGAAAAAGGTTTTTTCGACGCATCCCTTGAATGTCTCAAATCAGCACTGGCCAAGAGATCACGTTCAGAGGGCATTCTCAATCGTGGATTGTGGGAGCGTTCTTTTACCTACGAGCGCATGGGAAAGAAAGCACTAGCAAAGAAGGATCTGGAAAAGATTATGTCTCGCGAACCTTCATATCCAGGCTTGCACGAAAGGCTTAGCCTGCTTAACTAACTACGAGTACGATATTGCTATGAGTAAACGCGCCTTATTCGCTGCGCTCTTAGTTGTTGCTCTCGCTGCTGTATCGGTATTTTTCTTTGGAAAAGCTTATGCGCGAGATATTTATACCTACGATTGTGAAACGCTTGAGCAACGACCAGACCAACTCATCAAATATTGCGCAGATGCTGGCGCTCTCATCTATGACATCACATGGGATACGTGGGGCTACTCCGGTGCAACTGGCAAGGGCATGTATTCAGAAAATCTCTGCGACCCAAATTGCGCCGAAGGAACTCGGAAAGAGGTTCCGGTCGACATTTATCTATCTGGAGTCGAAAAAATCGATGGTGTAAAAATCTTGCGCTATCTATCTGCAAACACTCGAAACGGGGAAGTGCTTCCCAACGGTGATAGCTTCACTAATTGGGATGTCGCTGAATTTGCCCTGAGTATGAAGGATTTCGAAGATAATGAGTAATTTAACACCGAACGTTGCACGTAGAGCTGGATATGCCCTCCATGTTCTTACTGCAAGCGGCGCAGTCATTGGAATGCTCGCGCTACAAGGTGTTGTCAATGGTGAAATTCGTATCGCTCTTCTCTGGTTGATCGTCTCTCAAATTCTGGATGGCCTTGATGGGCCAATTGCTCGTGGGTTAGATGTAGAAATTCACGCCCCACTCATTGATGGCCAGATTCTCGATCTTGTCGTGGACTATGTCACCTGCGTAGTTGTACCAGTAGCCTTCATGCTCAAATTTGAAATGTTGCCAGTTAAATATGAAGCGCTAATTGCCGGATTTATCTTCCTTACATCAGCGTTGTGGTTTGCCCGCTCTGATATTGAGACAGATGATCATTGGTTCAACGGATTTCCTGCGGTATGGAACCTGGCGGTTCCAACATTTTTAGTCTTCAGACTATCTCCAGCAGAAGTTGCAATATACACACTAATTCTTGGAATGTCTCAGTTAACTTATTTTAAAGTGCCGCATATTGTCCGAGTCAGCCAGCTTCGCCGCATCACACTTCCGTTCAGTGTTCTCTACCTAGGAAACCTGACCTACCTTTCGTGGAATTACTCAAAGGCCCTCGGCGTACAGAGCAACATCCTCAGCGACATCATTCTTATCGCTTTTCCAATCTATCTCTTTGCCTTTGGAATCTATAAGACCTGGAGTTCTCGCCTAGTTAGACAATAATTCTTCTTTTCACCATGCAGATTCTGGCCGTGCGACATACCCTTTGGGAATGCGAAGAGGAATCACTACTTTCTTAACTGTTCTCTTGTTGTGGGCGACACCAGCCTTGGCGCACCAGCCGGTTGTACTTTTAGATACAGATACCACATCTGTACAAGGCCCACTTCTTGTAGATGGCACAATCTCATTCGCCGTTCGCGCCGATTTCAAAAAAGCTGGAGAGAGAAAAGGTTTTAGAGCTAACCTTAAAGCCGGTGATCGTTTCTCGGTTCAGTATCTAATTGTTGATAAGAAACCTGAAAACGCCTTGAAGGTGAGCCAGCTTCCCATAGTTACAATTACAACACCTTCTGGTTCAAAAATCACTCTCAAAATTAATGAGCGAACAAAGTTTTATGAGCCTTTTGGTAAAACTAATTATCTTTATCTCGCACGCTTGAGCACAGTTGCGCAAGAAGGTACTTATAGCTTTCTCATAACTTCTAAGGCGAAGTCAGCTATCACTCTCGCTGTTGGCGATCGCGAAGTTGCGGGTGAAGTAACTCGTGGCGCGATTGCAGCACCAGTTTCTACTCCAACGCCAACACCTACGCCAACACCTACGCCAACACCTACGCCAAAACAAACTCCAACCC
>JBJTKU010000005.1:0-8458 GCA_046096605.1 Candidatus Planktophila sp.
CAATTAATGTTTGCAATCATCACACCAGCGCTCATCTCTGGTGCCATCGCAGATCGCGCGAAATTCTTAGCTTGGGCTATCTTTGTTGCAATCTGGACAACAGTTGTCTATTTCCCAGTTGCACACTGGGTTTTCGCATTCGGAAACAAGGTGGGAGATACGATTACAGGCACCGGATTCCTAGCCGGTAAAGGTGTCCAAGACTTTGCCGGCGGTACTGCAGTTCACATTAATGCAGGCGCTGCAGCACTTGCCCTAGCGATCATTCTCGGTAAGCGCCATGGATGGAGAAAAGATCCAATGCGTCCGCACTCACTTCCATTAGTGATGCTTGGCGCAGCTCTACTTTGGTTTGGCTGGTTTGGATTCAACGCCGGATCATCTCTCGGTGCAAATGCAATCGCAGGACTTGCCTTTATGAATACACAAGTTGCTACAGCCGGAGCAATCATCGGTTGGTTACTTGTTGAAAAACTTCGTAATGGTCATGCAACATCACTTGGTGCGGCATCTGGTGCTGTTGCAGGACTCGTGGCAATCACGCCAGCCTGTGCATTTGTTGCTCCGTGGGCAGCTGTTGTCATCGGTTTTGTAGCGGGCATCCTCTGCTCATTGGCAGTGGGACTTAAGTACATCTTCAAGATTGACGATTCACTCGATGTCGTTGGAGTTCACTTGGTTGGTGGAATCTGGGGATCACTTTCAATCGGAATCTTCGGATCATCAGCGGTGAACAGCCTTGGGCTAGATGGGATCGCATACGGAGGCGGAACTGCGCTCATGGGTAAGCAATTACTAGGCGTTGGCTTGGTCTTTGCATACTCATTCGTTGCAACACTGATCATTGGCTTTGCAATCGAAAAGACAATCGGATTCCGTATCAAGCGTGAGAGCGAGCTCGAAGGTATCGACCTTGTAGAGCATGCAGAGAGCGCATATGAGTTCGCTGGAACAACACGTGGAGGTTCATCACTATGAAACTAATTACTGCAATCCTCAAGCCCTTCAAGTTAGATGATGTCAAAGATGCTCTCCAGGCAGCAGGCATCACTGGCATGACAGTCTCTGAAGCAAGCGGCTTTGGACGCCAACGTGGACACACTGAGGTCTACCGTGGTGCTGAATACACAGTTGATCTCGTGCCAAAGGTGCGCCTTGAAGTACTCGTTAACGATGCGGATGTAGATAACGCTCTTGACCTCATCGTTAAAGCAGCTTTCACCGGCTCCATTGGCGATGGCAAAGTGTGGACCACACCGATCGAACAAGTTATTCGTGTTCGTACCGGTGAACGTGGTTCAGATGCGATCTAACGAAGAGTAAGCCTTACAGTTGCGAAGTGAGCACACGAGAGCGTCGGAATAGATCTGACAGAAGTGATTCTGCAATCTGTGCCTTGTTCGATTCTCTTGGCGATCTTTGCAAGGGGGTAAGTATCGCCGCGGTCGGAGGTTTCGGCCGCGGCGAACTCTCGCCCGGATCAGATTTAGATCTCTTAATTCTTCATCGGAATAAATCCGAGGAAGAACTTCTCGAGATTGTTAACTCTCTGCTCTATCCGTTGTGGGATCAGGGTTACAAGGTAGATCACGCGGTACGCACCATCTCTCAAAATCGAGAGGCCGCTGAGACTGATTTGCGTGTAGTCATGGGACTTCTGGATATTCGTTTGATTATAGGAGAAGCTGATCTTGTTGCAGCAGCACAGAGTGATGCTCTCCAACTATGGAGAAAAGAATCAAAGCGCTATCTCGCAGAACTAAAAGAGAGCATGAAGATTCGCCATGAACGAAGTGGCGAACTTGCATATCTACTCGAGCCCGATCTGAAAGAGGCGCGCGGAGGTTTGCGAGATATTAATTCGATTCGCGCAATCGCTTTAAGTGGTGCATCAATGCCATCGATTGAACGAGTTGCGATTGCGGAAAGTACAATCTTAAAGATTAGAGATAGTTTGCATGAAGTCTCACAATCAGCTAAAGACCGTCTCTTTTTCCAAGAACAAGATAAAGTTGCAGCAGATCTCGGTTATGTTGATGCCGATGCACTCATGGCAGATCTTGCAAAGTCTGCACGCTCTGTCGATTACATCCTAGGTTCAATCTGGCATAGCGTTGAACACAGAGGCAGAGATCGTTCTGGGCGATTTATGAAGAAAATTCGCACGACCCAGCTCTCGCCAGAAATTATTATCTCTCATCAAGAGGTATCACTAAGTGTGGATGCCCCTGTAGAGACAGATCCAACGTTAGCCTTTAAAGTTGCAGCAGCAGCTGCTCAAGTCGGGCTACCTTTATCACTTGAGACCTGTCTTCGGTTAAGTAACAGTGCTCCGGCGATTTCGACACCATGGCCACGTGTTGCTCGTGAAAATTTCATCTCACTTATTGGCGGCGGTCATTCCATGATCGCAGTTTGGGAAGCCTACGAGCAAGAGGGAATCATCACCTCGTGGTTCCCCGAATGGGAAGCGGTGAGCTCTCTGCCGCAGCGAAATGTTCTCCATCGCCACACAGTCGATCGACATATGGTTGAAACACTTCTTCATGCCGGGGCGCTGACTCGAATGGTGCATCGCCCCGATTTACTGCTATTTGCTGCGCTCTTTCATGACATAGGTAAAGGAAGTCAGGAGGACCACTCAGTTCGAGGTGCGCGCCTGATCGGTCCAATTGCAGCACGCGTTGGGTTTGATGAGCGTGACCAAGAAACGCTTCGCATACTTGTGGAACAGCATCTTGTTCTTTCAGCTACAGCAACAAGAAGAGATCTCGATGATCCTGCAACTATTGCATCTGTGTTGGCGCTCATTCCTGATGTTGCAACCCTTGAGCTACTGCATGCTCTGAGCATTGCCGACGGTGAGGCAACGGGTAAGGCGGCCTGGTCGGAGTGGAAAGCAAGTTTGGTCTCTGATCTAGTAGATCGTGTGCGCAGCGCAATGGTTGATGACACGATTGCTCTGCAGCCCGAAATAACTGAAAGTCAGAGAGCGGCAGCGGCGACAGGCGAACTCACGATTTCAGTAAATAAGCGCGAACATGATTATCTTATTGACATTGTCATTCCAGATAGATCAGGTTTGCTCTCGCTGGTATCAGGAGTGCTCAACGTTCTACGACTTGATGTTCGTTCGGCACGAACTAAGACTGTAAGTGATAGCGCGGTGATGCAGTGGGTGGTTATTCCAGATCCATTTGCCCCGGAAGTAACGGGTGAGATTCTCAAGAAGCAAATTTTGCTTGCCATCGAAGATAGCCAGGCACTTGGAGAGAGAATCCAGAACCGCATCAACGCTTATGCAACGCTACCTAAAATTCCTGTACCCGCACCGGTAGTTGAGACATTTACTGATGGTGCAACCGATGCCACAATCATTGAAATCAGAACCCATGACAGACCGGCTCTGTTATTTAGTATTGGCGATGTCATAACGCAGTGCTATGTAGATATTCGATCTGCCATCGTGACGACCCTGGGGGCAGAGGCCATCGACACCCTTTATCTGCGCGAATTTGGTGGAGGCGCGCTTGGTGCTGAACGCGTGGAGCAGGTTGCCAACAAGGTTAAAGCCGCACTTCTCAAGTAGAGTGCACTCACTATGTTTGAGTCACTCACAAGCAAATTTTCAAACGTCTTCGCAGGCCTTCGCTCCCGCGGAAAAATCTCTTCTGGCGATATTGACCAGGTTGCCGATCAAATTTACCAAGCGCTCCTAGAAGCCGATGTTGCCCTAGGTGTTGTCGAAAGTTTCGTTGAAAAGATTAAGGCGAAGTCACTAGAAGCTCTTCCCAACATGCAATCTGGATCAAATCAAGCCCAGGCAATCTTTGAAATCGTCAATACAGAGTTAATTGCAATCCTTGGCGGACAGGCACGTCGAGTTCGTCTAGCTAAGAATCCACCGACAGTGATTATGCTCGCCGGTTTGCAAGGTGCTGGTAAGACTACTTTGGCAGGAAAACTTGCACTCCACTTTAAAGAACTTGGCGACACACCACTACTTGTAGCCTCAGATTTACAACGTCCTAATGCCGTGAATCAGCTGCAAGTGGTGGGGGAGAGTATTGGTGTTCCCGTCTTTGCACCTGAACCTGGAAATGGTGTTGGCAATCCTGTTGCCGTTGCTAAAGATGGATTGAAGTTTGCTCAGTCTAAGTTATATAACATTGTCATCGTTGATACCGCCGGTCGCCTAGGTGTAGACGAAGAGCTGATGAAACAGGCAAGCGACATTCGCGATGCTATTTCTCCAGATGAAATCCTCTTCGTTGTAGATGCAATGATCGGACAAGATGCGGTGAAAGCTGCACAAGCCTTCAAAGTCGGTGTTGGCTTCGATGGAGTAGTTCTTACAAAGCTCGATGGTGATGCCCGTGGTGGCGCAGCACTTTCTATTGCAGCACTTACGGCTAAGCCAATTATGTTTGCCTCAACGGGTGAGAAACTAGG
Source organism: Candidatus Planktophila sp. (assembly GCA_046096605.1). Taxonomy (GTDB): domain Bacteria; phylum Actinomycetota; class Actinomycetes; order Nanopelagicales; family Nanopelagicaceae; genus Planktophila. Next base: position 4,453 of record JBJTKU010000005.1, read on the forward strand.
CGATTTCGATATCTTCCACCCCGATCGAATGGCATCTCGAATTCTTGGCATGGGAGATGTTGCAACTCTTGCAGAGCGTGCAAAGAAAGCCCTAGATGGAGAGTCATCTGCAAAACTTGAAGAGAAATTTATTAAGGGTGAAGATTTCACACTCGAAGATTTCCTTGAACAGCTAGAGGCTATGTCAAAGATGGGCTCGATGGGTAAGTTGCTGAGCATGCTCCCTGGCGCTGGAGCGATGAAAAAGCAGATAGAGAATTTCGATGAAAGCGATATCACTCGCACAAAAGCGATAGTGCAATCAATGACGCCACAAGAGCGGATTGAGCCAAGGATTCTCAATGGATCACGCCGTGCTCGTATTGCAGCCGGTTCTGGGCGAAAGGTGCAAGACGTTAACGCTCTCGTCGATAAGTTCTCGGCGGCTCAGAAGATGATGAAGCAGATGCGAAAAGGCGGGGGGATGTCAGCCGGAATGTCCCTGCCACCTGGAGCGCCTAGGGTGCCAGCGGCTCCGCGACGGCCTGCTCCTGCCAAGAAGAAGTCTCGTTCAGGAAATCCAGCTAAAAGGGCGGCGCAAGAGAACTCCTGATTTTGGATCGGCAGGCTCACATGGCAAGATTGGACACCTGTTGCGGGGCCCTCTACCCCCGAAACATCCACATCCATCGTTGGATCTCTGCGCTGGGCACCCCGCTACGGCTGCAAGATTGAACACATATTTTTAGGAGCACCACTGCTTTGGCTACAAAAATTCGTTTAATGCGCATGGGCAAGATTCGTACACCGTTCTATCGCATCGTTGTTACCGACTCACGTAAGGCACGTAACGGTCTCTCAATCGAAGAGATCGGTCGTTACGTTCCAGGGCAAGAGCCATCAATTATTGAAGTGAACTCAGAGCGCGCTCTCTACTGGTTAGGTGTCGGCGCACAACCTTCTGAAGCTGTAGAGGCGATCTTTAAGGTGACCGGCGATTGGCAGAAATTCAAGGGTCTTCCAGGAACAGAAGGAACACTTCGAGTTGCTGCCCCTAAGCCACACAAGAGCGTGGCATATGAAGCTGCAGTTAAATCTGCAATGGATGAGCCAAAGGAAGGCGCAACCACTCTGAAGAAGAAGGCGCAGGAGAAGCTTGCAGCTAAGGCAAACCCAGTGTCCGAAGAAGCTCCAGCAGTTGTTGAGGCATCCGAGCCAGACGCAGTCGCCGAGGTGGCAGAGGTTCCAGCTGAAGTTGTTGCTGAAGCAACACCTGCTGCAGATGCGGCTGCTGAGTAATCATGATTGATGAAGCGCTCGAGCATCTCGTAAAAGGGATTGTTGATAATCCTGAAGATGTAAACGTCAGAGAGAAGACCCATCGTCGAGGCACCACTCTCGAAGTGCGCGTTAATCCGGAAGATATCGGTAAGGTCATTGGTCGTAATGGACGTACAGCAAAGGCGCTGCGCACAGTCGTAAGCGCACTTGCTGGGCGTAACGTTCGCGTAGATCTCATCGATACTGACGAGGCGCGTTAAGAAAACTCATGTCATGCGCCTAAATGTAGGGCGCATTGGCCGTGCCCATGGAATCCTCGGCGAGGTCACCATCGAAGTTCGCACAGATGATGCAGCCTCACGTTTTGCACTCGGTGCAAGACTTGAAACTGATAGCAATGGCGTACTCGTCGTCGATTCGGCCCGCGTCCACAATGGCATTCTCTTACTTGCTTTTGCCGGATATACAGATCGCAATGCCGTTGAGAAATTGCGTGACGTTCTCCTCTATGCAGATGTAGATATTGATGCACCGGGTGAAGATGAAGATGATTATCACGTTCTTCAATTAATTGGCTGTAAAGCGCTCTTGCAAGATGGCACCTCTCTCGGCATTGTTCAGGATGTGCTCAATCTTCCTGGCCAAGATGTGCTCGCAATCCAAACGGATTCAGGGGAGGTCTTGATTCCTTTTGTGCGAGCACTTGTTCCCGAAGTAGATATCCTTGCAAAAACGTTAACGGTTATTCCGCCTGTGATTGAAGGGAAGATGACGTGAGAATTGATGCGATTACCATCTTCCCTGATTACTTTGCGCCCTTGCAGTTATCACTCTTGGGCAAAGCTCAAGATGGTGGACTGCTCTCCATCAACGTTCACGACTTACGCGCACAGACATCAGATGTTCATCACACGGTAGATGACGCCCCGTATGGTGGTGGCGCTGGAATGGTGATGTTGGCAGATATTTGGGGAAGAGCGATTGATTCTGTCATTGAAGATGGCGCAGATCTGATTATCTTGACGCCTGCAGGACGGCGCTTTAATCAAGAGATGGCACAGGAACTCTCTGTGGCCAAGCAGTTGATATTTGCATGTGGCCGCTATGAAGGAATTGATGACAGAGTGCGCATTCATTACAGTCAACCTGAATATCAGGCACGAAATATTAGAGTCCGCGAAGTTTCGATCGGAGATTACGTTCTTGGCGGTGGCGAAGTTGCAGCGATGGTGATGATTGAAGCGATTACTCGCTTGATACCAGGAGTACTTGGTAATCCACTTTCTCTGGCAGAAGAGTCACATAACGAAGAGGGTTACCTTGAATATCCAAATTTCACACGCCCACAAGTGTGGAGAGGATTAGAAGTTCCGTCTATTTTGCTCAGCGGAAATCATGGTGCAATTGCAGCATGGCGCTCATCACAAGCGCAAGAGCGTAAAAACACCAATAGTAACTAGTGAGTAACACGGCCTCTGCCGTAGCGTTACCGCCGTGACTTATGACTCAGCGAGTATTCAATCGCGCCTTATTCGCGATCTTGAACCGGAGGTAGAAGTCGAACTCAATCGCCACTTAGGTGTACAGAAGAATTGGTATCCACACGAATATGTTCCATGGTCACAGGGACGTGATTTTGCCGGCCCTCTCAATGGCGATGCATGGGAAGCCAAAGACTCTCGTCTTACTTCGGTGGCGCAAGATTCTTTGGTATTAAACCTTCTTACAGAAGATAACTTACCTAGCTATCACACCGAGATAGCAATCTCGATGGGACGCGATGGTGCTTGGGGTAATTGGATTGAACGTTGGACTGCAGAAGAAGCTCGTCATGGCATCGTAATTCGCGATTACCTCATGGCAACCCGCGGAGTTGATCCGTACGAACTCGAAGATCTTCGCATGGCACATATGTCACTTGGGTATCAAACTCCATACGAAAACGATATGTTGCACACCATTGCATATGTTTCATTTCAAGAATTAGCTACCCGTATCTCTCATCGCAATACAGGTAAGCTTTCAAATGATCCTATTGCCGAATCGATGATGCAGCGCGTAGCCCTGGATGAGAACCTGCACATGATCTTCTATCGCAACCTGCTGGGTAAGGCGCTGGATATGGAACCAAACGCTGCGATGCGTGCGATCACTGACGTTGTCACTAACTTTGATATGCCTGGTGCAAATATGCCAGGATTTGGACGTAAGGCAGTGCAGATTGCACTGGCTGGAATTTACGATCTTCAGCAGCACCTAGATGATGTAGTCGCCCCAGTCTTGCGCGCATGGAATGTCTTTGAACGAAATGACCTTTCTGGTGATGGATTGATTGCACGAGATGAACTCGCTGCCTTCCTGAAGAAGGCTTCTGACGATGCAGCCCGATTTAACGATAAGCGTGAGATTCACTTCGAACGTTTGATCGCGCGTGGGCAGGAAGCTATTCGCATTCCGAGGTAGATTACGCCCTATGTGCAGATTACTAGCCTATGCCTCAGCAGAACCATCGACCCTGGCCACCGTTGTTGGCCCTTCGCTCGAAGATTTTGTAGAGCTCTCTAAGGAACATAAAGATGGTTGGGGATTAACAACGTGCGCATCGATTGGGGGAGTGCAAGAACGCGAACGTGACTTAGCTCCGGCGGTTGAAAGTGATATTTTCTCGCAGATTGCAACCAAGAAAGTCAGTGATGGAGCACTCTTTCACCTTCGCCTGGCATCTAAAGGACTCGCAGTAGATTTA
>JBJTKU010000006.1:0-6187 GCA_046096605.1 Candidatus Planktophila sp.
GCCGCAGCCTCACCATCTGGAATGGCTGCAGTCTTAGGCGGCGATCGCGATGTTGTATTGCAGGCAATTACCGATGCGGGGCTCGTTGCAGCCAATGACAACGGCGGCGGACAGATCGTTGCTGCAGGTGATCTTGATGCATTAGCAAAGCTTGCACCCGAAGGTGCGCGAGTCCGCCCTTTACAAGTAGCAGGTGCTTTCCATACTCACTATATGGAATCTGCCGTCACTGCATTTAAAGCATTCGCACAATCAATTGAAGTTTCAGATTGCACGGTGGGAGTTCTCTCAAACCGCGATGGAGCTGTACTTCACTCTGGCCGCGAAATTTGTGATCGAATCGTTGCGCAGGTGGCTAATCCAGTCCGCTGGGATCTCTGCATGGAAACGTTGCACGATAAAGGAGTTACAGGTGCTATTGAAGTTGCACCGGCTGGAACACTCGTGGGACTACTTAAGCGCGGTGCCCCATCAATCGAAAGTTTTGCACTTAAATCACCTGACGATCTCGTTGCCGCGAGTGACTTTGCAGCCAGTAAGGGGTAAGAGATGACAATTAAGGTAAAAAGTGGTTCACACTCGCGGATACTTTCAGTCGGCTCCTATCGACCGAAGCGCCTAGTGATGAACTCTGAGATTGTCGATCGCATTGAATCAAGCGATGAATGGATCCAACAGCGCACCGGAATCCAATCACGACGTTTTGCCGACGACACCGAATCTGTTGTTGATATGGCGTGCTGGGCTGCAGAGTCAGCGCTCAAGCGCGCAGGAATAACGGTTTCCGATATCGATACAGTCATTGTTGCAACAATTACCTTCCCTCATCAAGCACCGAGCGCTGCGACAGCAATTATTGCCCGCTTAGGAAATCCCTCTGCTGCAGCTTTTGATATCGGCGCTGCGTGTGCCGGCTTTAGCTATGCGGTCTCGATGGCGCATGATTTTATCTTCGCTGGAACTTCAAAGAAGGTGCTGGTCATTGGAGTGGAGAAGATTTCAGATTTCACCAACCCAGATGATCGCGCAACAGCATTTATCTTTGCAGACGGTGCTGGCGCGGTTGTGATCGGTGCCTCGGATACGCCAGGCATCGGACCTGTTGTATGGGGATCAGATGCCGACAATCGCGATGCAATCACTATGGATCCACCATGGACTGCAATGCGAAGTTCTACACAAAAGAGCGTTGGCGATATTGACTGGCCAAATATCTCTCAAGAGGGGCAGAAGGTTTTCCGTTGGGCTGTCTATGCAATCAGCAAGGCTGCCCTGGCTGCCATAGAAGAAGCAGGTCTTACTGTCGATGACATTGATGTCTTTATTCCCCATCAAGCAAATATGAGAATTATTGAGACTATGGCAAAAGAAATGAAACTTCCAGCATCTACTGTGATCGCAGATGACATTCGAATCAATGGAAATACATCTGCAGCTTCGATACCTCTTGCAATGGATGTATTGCTAGCAGATCGCCCTGATTTACATGGCAAGACAGCGCTGATTATTGGGTATGGCGCAGGTCTCGTTTATGCAGGACAAGTGGTCGAACTTCCCCCAAAACCATAATTTTTCTCGCTAAGCGATCTAATTACTCGATAGTAAGGCGATCAATCGGAGAGAATAATGACTAAGACATTCGTAAGAAGAGAAACACTTCGTTGATGAGAAAAGGAAATAAGAATGGCACTTTCACAGGCTGATGTACTTGCAGGACTTAAAGAGATTGTTGAAGAGGTGGCTGGAGTTTCAGCTTCTCAGATCGAACTCGACAAGAACTTCACCGATGATCTCGAAGTGGATTCACTAAGCATGGTTGAAGTTGTCGTTGCAGCCGAAGAGCGTTTTGGCGTAAAGATTCCTGATGAGGCAGTTACAGATCTAGCTACAGTTGGCGATGCGGTTAACTTCATCGTGAACGCGGCTAAGTAATCTTTCATTAGAAAATTTTAAGATGACACGACGCGTAGTTGTCACAGGTCTCGGAGCAACCACACCACTTGGTGCAGATGTTGACTCAACTTGGGCTGGGGTTGTCTCCGGTAAGAGTGGAGTGCGACTTCTAACCGAAGAGTGGCGCGAGCTTCTGCCTGTGCACTTCGCGGCTCGTGTGCACACAGAGCCTGCAGAACAGATGGAGCGCGTTGAGATGCGCCGCTTAGATCGCTCAGAGCAATTCGCAATTATCGCCTCTCGTGAGGCTTGGAAAGATGCTGGAACTCCCGAAGTAGATAAAGAACGCCTTGGTGTAGTGATTGCATCGGGTATCGGCGGAGTGATTACACTCTTAGATCAATTTGATGTTTTGAAAGACAAAGGCGCGCGAGGTGTAAGTCCACACACTGTTCCTATGTTGATGCCAAATGGACCTGCCGCACATGTTGGCCTAGAACTTCAAGCCAAAGCCGGCGTGCATACTCCAGTAAGTGCATGCGCATCTGGTGCAGAAGCAATCGGATATGCACTTGAAATGATTCGCAGCAATCGCGCAGATATTATTGTCAGCGGTGGCGTTGAGGCAGCTATACACCAATTACCGATGGCGGGTTTTGCTGCAATGAAAGCTCTATCTACTCGAAATGATGCACCTGAACGCGCATCACGCCCATACGATCGCGATCGTGATGGCTTTGTTCTCGGTGAAGGCGGCGGAATTCTTATTCTAGAAGAGTACGAACATGCTAAGGCACGTGGAGCGAAGATTTACTGCGAATTAGTTGGCCAAGGTTTAAGTTCAGATGGATATCACATTGCCGCTCCAGACCCCGAAGGTTCTGGCGTACAGCGCGCAATTAAATTTGCATTGTCAGATGCCAATCTTTCAAAAAGCGACATCGTTCACTTAAATGCACATGCAACTTCTACACCAGCAGGCGATGTTGCAGAGGCTCGCGCATTAGGTCTGGCCCTTGGGCACGATGTTGATCATGTTGCAGTCTCAGCAACTAAATCAATGACGGGCCACTTGCTTGGTGGCGCAGGTGCTATCGAATCAGTCTTTATTGTGAAAGCTCTACAAGAGCGTCTTGCTCCCCCAACAATCAATATCGAGAATCTGGATCCCGAAGTCACTGTCGATGTTGTGCGTGATAGCGCTCGCTCTTTGCCTGCAGGTCAGATAGCAGCACTCAATGATTCATTTGGTTTCGGTGGTCATAACGTTGTATTGGTATTTGCTACCCTGTAAATCATGAGTACCTCTCAGGTTGACTCGCGCGATCCTGTAGTACGTATTGAGCGCTTACTCGATAAAGACTCCTGCCAACTACTTTCGGAGAACAATCAATGCGGAATGGTGGCAGCAACCGGAACAATCTCCGGAAATAAAGTAATTGTCTTTGCCTCAGATGCAACAGTAAAAAGTGGGGCGCTTGGCATCGAAGGATCCAAAGTAATTGTTGGAGCCTATAAGGAAGCAATGGCGGCGCAGGTTCCCATTATTGGTATATGGCACTCAGGTGGAGCACGCCTGAGTGATGGGGTTGCATCCTTAGATGCATTCGGTGAAGTTTTCCAATCAATGATCTTGGCAAGTGGGCGCATTCCACAGCTCTCACTCGTTCTCGGGCCAACAGCAGGAGGCGGTGCATATGGTCCAGCACTCACAGATGTTGTGGTCTTGGCCCCTGAAGGTCGCATCTTTGTTACCGGCCCTGATGTTGTAAAGAGCGTGACGGGTGAAGATATTGATATCGCAGCTCTTGGCGGTCCGGAAGCCCATAGCAAGAACAGCGGTGTTGCCCATGTGATTGCATCGAGTGAAGAAGAAGCATTCTCTGAGATTCAAGATCTTGTCGCACTCTTTGCCGATCAGGATCATTTTGAAGTCGATCTGCAGGATTTTGATTTGTCAGTACATGTTCCATCTGTCAGCAAGCGTGCATATGACGTGCATCCTTTAATAAATGCAATTCTTGATCAGGATGGCGCACATATTGAACTGCTTCCGGTCTGGGCCCCCAATATGACAACTGTTCTTGGTCGCTTAGGTGGTCGTACGGTTGGAGTAGTAGCCAATAATCCGCAACACATGGGAGGGGTGCTTGACTCTGCAGCCGGCGAGAAAGCTGCGCGCTTTGTACGCACCTGTGATGCATTTGGAATTCCACTGATTGTGATTGCAGATGTCACCGGATTTGCACCTGGTTCTGGCCAAGAGTGGGAAGGTGCTGTGCGGCGCGGTGCCAAACTCTTGCATGCATTCGGTGAAGCAGTAGTTCCGCGCGTTACTTTGATTACGCGCCGTGCCTATGGCGGTGCCTACGTTGCGATGAACTCAAAATCACTCGGTGCAACTCGCGTCTTTGCCTGGCCAACAGCTGAAGTCAGTGTGATGGGAGCAGTTGCTGCCGTGCGCGTGCTACACCGCCGATTACTGGCAGATTTAGATGATCAGGCACGGGCCAACATGGAACTTGAGTTAGCTGCCGAACATGAAAAGATTTCAGGCGGAGTTGCAAGGGCTGTAGAAATTGGCGCAGTCGATGAAATTATTGAGCCTGCAGTAACTCGTACGGCGATAGCAAGAGCTCTAGCTGGTGCACCACATCGCCGTGGCGCGCACGGCAATATTCCTCTGTAGCTACTGAGAGACTATTTAGAGACTACGAAGGTAACCGAGACTGTCGACGTGACAGTTTTTTCGATTGTTGAAGTGTCATAAGCGCCACCATCAGAGACCATTGTGGAATCTGGTGTGGTTACTTGGAATACACCGCTCTTAACGCTTTGTACGGCTCCGACGCTTCCGCCAACTGCCTTAGTGATGGCAACTGCGCGAGTCTTTGCATCTTTCATAGCTTCCTCAAGTAGCTGAGGACGAAGATCAGGCAAAGTTGAGATGTAGTACTGAGGTCCGTAATTATTGACATTGATACCGGTTTGCAAGAGCGAACCGATTCCTTGAGAGAGCGAGTAAACAAGCTGTACATCCTTTGTGCGCACTGTGATGTCACGCGATGCACGGTAAGAGAGAATGCGGCCGGTGTTATTTCCATTCTGCCACTCTTCATTTGCATAGGTTGAAACCGCACCTAGCGTCAACGCATCAGCTGAGATTCCGCCCTTTGTAAGATATTCAGTAACTGCGTCTACATCAGATCCGACCTTCTTGACTGCATCTGCAACAAGTGGGCGAGAGAGAGCAACGTTAAGTGTCCACACAGCGTTATCTGCTGTTGCTGTCGTCTTTGCAGAACCTGTGACAGTAATTCCGTTATCGGTGCGCGAAGCAAAACCTGCGCCTACCTTTACAAGTCCTCCGCCGACAGCTAAGGCCATGATGAGAGATGCAGCGATGACTGTAATGGAACGGGACTTTTCTCCTGTATTTAATGTGCTCATGGATACATACTAATACTTTTTAGATTGCGCGTAGCGCCATTACCTCTTCCATTTCAACTCCGCGGAAAGGTTCGAGCGCTAATTCCCAAGAAGTTCCCAAAAGTCTCTCAAACTCCTCACGGAGTGATTCTTCATCGAAACCTTTTCCTAGAGTTTGTGCGATCAGGTGTTCTGAAATCATGATGCTACCCAAACCATCGATAACACTTCTGTGAATTCCTAAATCCGGTGTGAAACGAAAGAACTCTCCCCCGACTTCACTCTCTTCGCGCACTTCGAACCTAAGGTAATGCCAAGCTTTAAGCGCCGTTGCAACTTTTGCGGCAGTTCCGGTGCGATCTCTAAATTCGAGTGTGGTGCGATAAGTGCCGGCAGCCTTTGGTTGTGGCTTCCACTCGAGTTCGACCCAGGTTCCGAGAATGGATTGAAGCCCCCATTCGATGTGCGGGCGAAGCGCAGCTGGCGCGCTGTGAATGGTGAGAAAACCTGTCACCTGAATTTTCGACAGGACAGAACGTCCAGATGAATGCATCTGCTCCATGAGCAACTCCTAGCAAGGCGCGCCTTAAGTGATGGCTGAGCGATTACTGCGCGACCTTCCCCGATCCACAGTTGCTGCTAGTGGATATATCGTCGCATGAGCGTAGAAAAAGGTAAAGGTGAGGTATTGGTACAGGCCTAAAGGGGCTAGACTTAGCCTCAGTCGGACGCTTAATCAGGACCCGTTTCATGGCAGTAGTGCTTTGCTCGGTATCGCTGGCGCAAGAGGAAGACCGTGTTTGAGGATTTCTCACACACCCACATATCGAAGGAAAAGTAAACACATGGCAACAGGTACAGTTAA
>JBJTKU010000007.1:0-3297 GCA_046096605.1 Candidatus Planktophila sp.
AGTTCTGGGACCTGAGATGCGCTCCACCGGTGAGGTTATGGGAATCTCACCGACATTTGGTGCAAGTTATGCCAAGAGTCAAATCAGCGCCTTCGAATCACTTCCAAAATCTGGGACTATCTTCATCTCACTGGCAGATAAAGATAAAGAATCAGGCATCGCACCCTCGCAAGCACTATCCAAACTGGGTTTTACTCTCTTTGCAACATCGGGTACTGCAGACTTCCTCGCCAGTCATGGGGTTCACACCGTACGAGTAAGAAAAGCATCCGAAGGTTCAGGACCATATGGCGAGAAGACGATCGTTGATCTCCTCAATAGCGGCGAAATCAATCTTGTCATCAATACCCCGGTTGGAAGAGGAACCCGAGCAGATGGTTGGGCAATTAGAACTGCTGCCATTCAGAGATCAATTCCGTGTATCACCACTACAGCAGGTTTCAGCGCAGCTGTTGAAGGTATTAAAGTATTGCAATCAGGCGAGCTTACAGTTCGACCAATTCAAGATTGGCTGCGAGATAAATGAGCGCCATCAATAAGAGTGCAACTCAACTCTCTGCGACGATTCTGAGTAATAAGCGTGTCGGTGCTTATCACCAAATCCTTTTAGCGATTGGTGATCTCGCATCTGTCTGTAGACCTGGGAATTTTGTGGCCATCTCTGTGGGCGGTGCGTCATCAAAAATGGTTCTTCGTCGTGCATTTGCGATATCGCGAATTACTCATGGCAGTGCATCAGGTGGTGCAATGGAGCTTATCGTCGCTCCACACGGATCTGGTTCACAGTGGCTCTGCGCGCAACTCGAAGGTACTGAGATCGATATTGTCGCACCTCTAGGAAAGTCCTTTGGAATCCCAACTTCACCAGTTAATGCCCTTCTAGTTGGTGGGGGATACGGTTCAGCACCTCTCTTTGGGCTTGCTGAGGTATTGAAAGCTCGTGGCTGCAGAGTTGATATGTTGTTAGGTGCCAGCACTGGATCAAAAATCTACGCGCCACTTGAAGGTAAACGAAGTGCATCTACGTTGAAGATCTATACAGAAGATGGATCTATGGGTGAGTCTGGCCGTGTGACTGCGCCGATTAGGGAATTACTTGCACAGGGATCAGTTGATGTTATTTATTCATGTGGTCCGATGTCGATGTTGCGCGCTATTTCGGATTTGACGCAAGGAACAGATGTTGTTCATCAATGTGCAGTTGAAGAGTCGATGGCATGCGGTATCGGAATTTGTATGACCTGTGTTCTACCGATTAAGAACGAGAATGGATCAGTTTCGATGCTTCGGTCTTGCATCGACGGCCCAGTTATGGATGGAAGCGTTGTTGCATGGGATCTGGTCGGGCAAGTGCCACCGGCGGTGAGCCCATGAGTGAGGTAGCCCTTGATTTCTCAACAACTTTAGGTAATGCCTGGTTCTCGACTCCTATCTTTACTGCCAGCGGTTGCGCGAGTTCTGGGAAGGAACTCTCACAATTTTTCGACCTTCGTGATATCGGAGCCGTGGTTACGAAATCTATAATGAACAAGCCTCGCCACGGACGTCCAACTCCGCGCATGGCTGAAACTCCTTCAGGAATGCTCAACTCGATTGGTTTGCAAGGACCTGGGATTGATTACTTCCTTGCCAACGATATTCCTTGGCTTTTGGAGCGAGGAGCTCGAGTTATTGTCTCCATCGCTGGCGAGACAGTTGATGAGTATGCAATGTTGGCGCGGAAAATTCGCCCAGTGGCTGGCATAAGCGCACTTGAAGTAAATATCTCCTGTCCCAATGTGGAAAATCGTGGTTTGGTATTTGCCTGCGATCGAGAAGTGGCAGCTCGCGCAATTGATGGAGTCCGCAAAATTATTGGGGGAGAAATCCCTATCATTGCAAAGCTAACGCCGGATGTTACAGATATCACGAGTATTGCCTCTGCTGTCGTAGATGCTGGCGCAGATGCGTTGGCGTTAATCAACACTGTACTTGGAATGGTGATTAATCTCGACACTATGAGACCGCATCTTGGTGGAAAAACCGGCGGTTTATCGGGACCTGCGATTCGTCCAATAGCTGTTCGTGCCATCTATCAGGTGCATAGTTCCATGCCACATATCCCGATTTTAGGAATGGGTGGTGCTGCTTCCGGTCGTGATGCGTTGGAACTCATTCTTGCTGGCGCATCAGGTGTCTCTGTGGGTACTGCAAGTTTTGGCGATCCAACTGCGATACCGCGCATTCAAAGAGAGCTTGCTTCGTTATTGGTGGCACGTGGATTTACAAGCGTAAAAGAGGCAATTGGTTTTGCCCATCGTGAGGAAAGGAATTAGAAGATGACCAGCCCTGTAATCTTGGCGGTTGATACTTCAGATTTTGATATGGCTCGATCCTGGATTGAGGCAACGCGCGAAAGTATCGATATCTACAAGTTCGGGCTCGAGTTTTATCTCACATTTGGCAGCAAGGGCCTTGAAACAATTCAACAAGAAAGTGGGGCATCGATATTTCTTGATCTCAAGCTCCACGACATTCCAAATACGGTGAAGAAGGCAGCTGGTGCGGTAGATAAACTCCACCCTCGTTTTCTTACAGTCCACGCTAGCGGAGGTCGGGCGATGGTTGCAGCCGCGGTCGAGGCTGTAACAGAGACATCTATTACAGCAGTAACTGTCCTCACATCTCTCTCTGATGCAGATCTGGGTGATTTGGGTTTTGCACATTCGACACTTCCTACAGCGGTATCAATGGCGCAGGTTGCGGCCTCAGCGGGAGCACGATCGATAGTCTGTTCACCACACGAGATTGCAGCAATCAGGGCAGTTGTTGAAAGTTCGATTGAAATTATTACTCCCGGAGTTCGACCTTCAGATGAGGTTGGTGGAGACGATCAGGTGCGAACAATGACCCCGGCGCAAGCGATAAACCTCGGCGCTAATTTTTTGGTTATCGGCAGACCTATCACTTCACGTTGGGTTCAGGGCCCAGCAGCGATGGCTTCACGCGCTGCAGAAATTGTCGCCTCGATTCACAGTTAAGGCTGCAATCGTCTAGATTAGAGCGTATGAACCGTCCGCCCATTCTCACAGCAGAAGAGCGCGCACGAGCTCTCGAAAAAGCTAAGGCTTCTCGGTCAGCGCGAGCTGAAGTTAAGGCGCGAGTAAGAGATGGAGAACTCACAATTTCACAAGTTCTAGATCTTGCCACAGTCGATGAAGCAATTTCAAAAATGCGCATTGCCGAACTACTCGAATCACTTTCTGGAGTTGGCAAAGTGAGAGCGATGGCTATATTGGATAGACTTGGTATATCTAG
>JBJTKU010000008.1:0-5146 GCA_046096605.1 Candidatus Planktophila sp.
AAATTCCGCCGCCCCATTCACCTGAGTAGTTAACTTTCTCGCCAGCCCACAATGGCATTGGAGCCGCTGTGATCTGACCTGCTGGCACGTTCCATGATCCTGCTGGGCGGATGACGAACTCACCGAACCATGAAGGTCCGATTGTCATTACGACCTTATTTGCAGCACCGTAGTCTTTAAGGAAGTCAGCATCCCATGGAGCAGATGTTGACATAACGCCCGCGTCGATCAGGTTGTTGAGAAGTGTGGTTGCACGTGTGCACTTAGGTGACTTTGGAGCAATCTTTACTGCTGTTGCAGAGGTCGCTTGGTTCACTGGGCACTGTGATGGCCACAAGAATGATGAATATGCACCCTGTGCACCAAGTGCACCGACTGAATACCCTGGGTGATTCTTTGCAATATCAAGACCGATCTTTTCAAAATCTGCCATTGTCTTAGGGACTGTGTATCCAAAGTCCTTCATCAACTTTGTATTTACCCAAAGAACTGTCTGTGCAAGGTCGTTCTTAACGCAGTAGTACTTGCCATCAGAACCCTTGCACCACTGATTTCCAGCTTCCATATCTTTCCAGAATGAAGCAGGAGCTAGGCTGTCAAGAGCCATTGCGTTATCTGCGTCGCGAAGAACTGATACGTCATTTGGTGGGCCGAAAACTACATCTGGCCAACCCTTCTTCACACGGTTAAAGAGTGAAACTTTCTGCACGAGATCGCCCTGCGCGTGAAGCTCTACCTTCACATCGACGGTCTTCTTCATGATTTGTGCGTACAACTTTGCACCCGGTAGACGTGGAGCATCCACCCAGATGGTGATTGATGGCTTGGCAGCCTGAGCTGGCATAGCCATCACTGTTGTACCTGCAATTGCGGCCGCAGCAGCGACTGCAATTAGTGAGTACTTCTTCTTCAAGGTATTCCCCCTCTGTAGGTCTGGCGTTGGCGCCTTGTTGCCAATCGAACCAGTTGCCGAAATACTAGGGGCGGGAATACTATTTCGTATAGTATTTTCACGAAAACTTTTGGCGAGTTTTGCGCCGTTTAAGCGCACATTCGACTGATGTTATGAAGACGTTATAAAGGAAGAGAAGGTAGGCGGCCAATGAAGATCACAAATGTCGAGGTGGTTCTAGAAGAGAGAGCCGGATTTCCTGCCGGAACTTTATGGCGAAAAAATATTCCTGGTCCAGATACCGCTACGACAGGTGCGTGGCTTGTCCTTGAAACTGATGCAGGTATCACCGGGTTTGCATCGGCCCCACGTGGAGCGATCTTTAAGGACTATGTAGATCGTCGATTCAGAGCAGAGTTTGTAGGACAAGATCCTTTAATGCGTGAGCATCTATGGGAGCGAGTATGGGAACTTGATCGCATTGAACGTTTTGCTCCAAATATGACTCACGTTTTTGACGTGGCGTTATGGGATATCGCTGGAAAGCAAGCGAATTTACCTGTCTATAAATTACTTGGTGGGTATCGTGAATCACTTCCCGCCTATGCATCCACTGTCACATATTCAACAATTGAAGAATTTCTAGATATTGCAGATCAAGCACTGGCGCTTGGCTATCCAGCAATTAAATTGCATGCATTTGGAGATGCTAAGAAGGATGCGTTACTAGGAGAGAAGCTTCGTGCACACGTAGGTGACGATGTTCCCCTGATGTATGACGGATCTGCAGGATTTGATTTGGAAGATGCCGTGTATTTAGGAAATGCGCTCTACGACAGCGGTTTTGCTTGGTATGAAGAGCCGATGCGTGAATTCAGTATTACCGCATATAAATGGCTTGGCCAGCGTGTGAAAATTCCGTTGCTTTTGGGTGAGGTTACAGATGGCGCCCATATGAGCGCCGGTGACTTCGCCGCAACTGGAGTCGCCACATCACTTCGAACAAGTACCTTCTTGCGCGGTGGCTTCACCGGGGCTATGAGAATTGCTCATTTGGCAGATGCCTATCACCTCCGCGCAGAGGTTCATGGTTTCGGACTGGAAAGCGCTCATCTTTGCATGGCAATTAAGAACACAACATATTACGAGTCTCTGATTTGGGGTAACCCGATGAAGCGCGAGTCACTTGTTGATGCCCAAGGAAATGTTCACGGACCAAAAGGTCCGGGAGTTGGTTACGAAACCGTGTGGGCTCAATCTGGAACTCCTAAGGGCCTAGAAAAGTATGTGAAGTAATGACAAGAATTATTGCAGTTGAATCTTTCGATGTTCGCTTTCCTACTTCAAAAATGCTCGATGGTTCAGATGCAATGAATCAGGATCCTGATTACTCAGCTGCTTATCTTCGAATCACAACCGATAAAACAGGGTTACACGGTGACTCTTTAGTATTTACCATCGGACGCGGTAACGATGTGCAGATCGCGGCAATTGATATGTTGACTCCAAGGCTTGTTGGGATGGATGTCGATCAAGCTTTTGCAAATATTGGCCAGATCGCACGTGATTTAAGTGGTGATAGTCAGATCCGTTGGTTAGGACCTGATTACGGTGTTTTCCATATGGCAGCAGGTGCGGTTTTAAATGCGCTCTGGGATCTCTTTGCAAAGGCCAAAGGTGTTCCACTGTGGAAGTTGTTATCAGATATGACTCCTGAGCAGATCGTTGATGCCATCGATTTTAGATACATCACCGATGCTCTCACTCGCGAAGAAGCTCTAGACATTCTTTATCGCATGAATTCAGATAAGGCTGCCAATGAAGCGATTCTGCGAAGCAAAGGATTACCTGCCTACACAACATCACCGGGCTGGCTTGGGTATAGCGATGAGAAGATGCTTGATCTGACCAAGAAGGCTATGGACGACGGTTTCCAACTCATTAAATACAAGTGCGGCAAATCAATTAGCGATGATCAGCGTCGCTTAGGCAAGGTTCGCCAACTCGTTGGCCCTAGCTTTAAGATCGCAATTGATGCCAACCAAGTGTGGGATGTCGATATTGCAATCACCTGGATTAATGCCCTCAAAGAGTACAAACTGCATTGGGTGGAAGAGCCAACCAGTCCTAGCGATGTTATTGGTCACTCCAAAATTGCAGCAGCTGTTGCTCCAACACAAATCGCAACTGGTGAGATGGCAAGTTCACGTATTATCTTTAAGCAGTTACTGCAGACCAATGGATTCTCGATCATGCAAATCGATGCCACACGCGTTGCTGGCGTCAATGAAAATCTTGCGAACATACTGATGGCTGCAAAGTTTGGAGTCCCAGTCTGTCCGCATGCGGGGGGTGTAGGGCTGTGTGAGATGGTCCAACATTTAGCAATGTGGGATGCCGTTGCTGTCTCGGGACATCACGGTTCTCGTGTTGTTGAATTTGTGGACCATCTCCACCAGCACTTCATAGAACCCGTATCAGTCAAGGGTGGTCATTATTTAGCGCCACAACTACCTGGATCTGGTGCGCAGATGCATCAAACAAGTATCGATGAGTACGCTTTTCCGAGTGGCTCTTATTGGAAGAACGAGGCAGATAAATGACAGCTGAATTTGCAGGATTAGTAGCAGTAGTCACGGGTGCAGGTTCGGGAATTGGATTGGCCGCCGCTGAGCACTTTCATAGCAATGGTGCAACGGTCTATGGGCTTGATCTTGCTGAAGGTTCAATGGGTCAACACGCACATTTCATCAAGTGCGATATTGGAGATTCTGCAAGTGTGAGCGCAGCCTTTGCGCAGATTGCCCAGCAAACATCAGTTATTGATATCCTTGCAAACAACGCAGGTGTTGGCGCTATTGGAAATATCGAAGATGCCACAGAAGAGGATTGGCAAAGAGTCCTCAACATCAATGTTGTTGGAACATCTCGCGTCAGTGCAACGGCGCTGCCCCTCTTGCGAAAGAGTAAGTCTCCTTCAATCGTAAATACCTGTTCTGTTGCATCAACTGCCGGAATTCCAAAACGGGCGATCTATAGCGCAAGCAAGGGCGCGATCATGTCGCTCACTCTTGCTATGGCTGCCGATTACGTGAAAGAAGGAATTCGCGTCAACTGCGTGAACCCTGGAACGGCTGATACGCCATGGGTCTCACGTCTGCTCTCTCAAGCCAAGGACCCTGCTGCAGAGCGCGCAGCCCTCGAGGCTCGCCAGCCAATGGGGCGACTCGTCAGCGCAATCGAGGTGGCAAGCGCAATTGCCTACCTAGCAAGCCCCCGTCAGGCTTCAACTACTGGCACAATTCTCGCCGTAGATGGTGGAATGCAAGGACTTCGTCTTCCGAAGTAAGAGCGCTCCCCTCGAACAATCGAGAGGTTGGTGTGTTGATGGCAACAAAGAAGGCTGCTGCTCGCCCGACTAAAAAAACTCCCCGGCGTTCAGTTCTATCGGATGAAATCTACGACATGATCAAGGCGATGATCTTTGATCATGAAATCGCACCGGGAGCTCGGGTAAATATCGATGCACTGGCCGTACAACTGGAGGTATCTCAAACTCCGGTCCGCGAAGCTCTTGCTCGTCTTGAATCAGATGGATTAATTGAAAAGGAACCACTCAAGGGTTATAAAGCCACACAGCTTCTGTCGATTACAGAACTCAATGACCTTTTCCAGTTTAGATTATTGATTGAACCTTGGGCGGCAGAACAAGCTGCAAGATTAATCGATAATACTGGTAAGACTGCATTGAAGGCGGAGATGCAGAGTGCCAAGACAGCGTTGAAGTTTGCAGGTGACGGACAGTTCCAAGCGTTGACCGAACATGATTCACGCTTTCACAGCCTCATTACAAATATCTCTGGCAATCAAACTGTCGCTGATTTCTACGAGCGTACGCATTGCCACCTACATCTCTTCCGCCTGTACATGGCAAACAAGTTGCATCTCATCGATGGTGAATCTCGCGCAGAGTTTGTCCAAGAACTCTTCGAACAGTATTACCAGAGCGGATCTGGGCAACTTGCGATCAAGGAACATGATGCAATCGCAAAGGCGATTCTCGATCAAAATCCAAAGGCAGCAAAAACTGCGATGCATGCTCACATTGAGTCATCATTAAAGAGATTTTCGCCATCGGCAGTTGCTATAAATAAATAACCACGCAAATACCCTTGCATTTGCTGGCAAGACCCTCTATTTTATCCTATAGGATTTTAGAGATGAGGGTGAGAGATGCTTTCCAAGATCAAGAGT
>JBJTKU010000009.1:0-3454 GCA_046096605.1 Candidatus Planktophila sp.
TCGATCCAAAGCGTGTTGAGCTCACTGCATATGAAGGAATCCCACATCTGATCACACCGATCATCACCAATCCAAAGAAAGCTGCCGATGCACTCACTTGGGTGGTTCGTGAAATGGATCTTCGGTATGAAGATTTGGCAACCTTCGGCTTCAGACATATTGATGATTTCAATAAGGCAGTGCGAGCAGGCAAAGTAAAGCCACCTGAGGGAAGTGACCGCGTGGTCGAGCCTTATCCATATCTTCTCGTGATTATTGACGAGCTAGCGGATTTGATGATGGTTGCTGCTCGTGAAGTAGAGGAATCGGTTGTGCGTATCACTCAACTTGCTCGTTCGGCTGGAATTCACCTTGTTCTAGCAACTCAGCGTCCAAGCGTTGATGTTGTCACTGGTTTGATAAAAGCAAATGTTCCTTCACGACTTTCATTTGCCACATCATCACTTGCCGATAGTCGAGTAATCCTTGATAGCCCAGGGGCGGAGAAACTTGTTGGTCAAGGTGATGGACTCTTTATTCCTATGGGAGCATCCCGCCCTATCCGTATTCAAGGTGCTTACATCTCTGAGCGCGAGATTGAGGCGATCGTTGCACATGTAAAGAAGCAACTCTCCCCACGATATCGTGAAGATGTCACAGCTCCTCCTGCTTCAACCAAGCAGATTGATAAGGAGATTGGTGATGATCTCGATCTACTCTGTCAGGCAGTCGAACTCGTTGTTGGAACACAATTTGGTTCAACATCGATGCTCCAGCGCAAGCTCCGCGTTGGTTTTGCAAAAGCTGGTCGATTGATGGATTTAATGGAGTCGCGCGGAATCGTAGGACCTTCAGAAGGATCTAAGGCTCGCGTAGTAATGGTTAAGCCTGACGAACTAGAATCAGTATTAGCCACGCTTCGCGATTACTAGTTGCGCTCACTCACCCGACAAATATCACCCGATAGGGGCTAGGTGGATTGGACATCCTCACCCTACAATTTCCCGGTGGGTTAAGAATCACCCCCACCAATCGAGATTGTTGGCGTTATGGCACTTGGAGAGAATCTACGAAGAGCACGCGAGAACGCGGGCTTGAGTCTTGACGAACTCGCACGCATTACCAATCTTCGCACAGGACTTATTTCAATGATGGAGTCAGGTGATTTTTCGCAGTGCGGTGGAGATACTTATGCCCGCGGACACATCAGAAATATTTCTCGTGCACTCGGTGTCTCAGCAGATGATTTTCTCTCCACTTACGACTCAGAACATTCATCGGATGTACGTTCTATACACGCCCAACTTGTCGATAATAACGCTGCCGCGATTCGCAGCGAAAACCGGAAACTGTCCTGGAAAGTTTTAATTGGAGTTTCTGTTTCGATTGTTGTACTCATCGGGGTCGCACAATTTGCTCTCAGCGCAATTGATACAGAGACTGCGACAACATCGGTGGTCACAGAAGTCAAACCTTCAACTGAACCTACAGCAGAGGTGATGCCGACGGCTTCACCATCTACTTCGACAGAAGTCGTTATTCCATCAGGAGACAAACTCAATTTAGTTATTTCAGCAACTCGCGGTAATTCAAATATCGATGTAGTTGTTGGGGGAGTGCATCTCTATAAAGGACCACTTTTTCAAGGTGAAGAAAAGTCATTTGTCGGCGATGTTTCGATCTCGGTTTACTTAGGAAATGCCGGAGATCTTGATCTGACACTTAACGGCGAGAAATTGGCACCGTTGGGTGAGCGAAATCAGGAAATCCGCAAGACTTTTAGGGCTAAGTAAGCCACTGCACTGTACTATCTGACAAATGAGTCGGACAGTTGCAATTGTTACGATGGGCTGCGCCCGAAATGATGTCGACTCCGAAGAACTTGCTGGTCGTTTGGAAGCAGATGGTTGGACCCTTGTTGCAGATGTCGAAAACGCTGAAGTTGCAGTGGTAAATACCTGCGGATTTATTGAATCGGCAAAGAAGGATTCAGTCGATGCACTCCTAGAGGCAAACTCTCTCAAAGGCCACGGAACTACTCGTGCTGTTGTGGCAGTTGGCTGCATGGCCGAGCGCTACGGAAAAGAATTGGCAGATGCCCTACCAGAAGCTGATGCGATTCTAGGTTTTGATGATTATCAAGATATCTCTGTGCGACTGCAATCGATCATTTCTGGAGAGAGCCACACTGCTCATACACCGCGCGATCGTCGTTCACTATTACCGGTTGCCCCCGTTGAACGGGCAAAAGCTCGGGATGAAAGTTATACATCTTCTCTCGGAGCAGGCGGATCACTCTTTCGTAAACGGTTAGGTAATGCTCCATGGGCTCCACTTAAGATTGCATCTGGTTGTGACCGCAGATGTTCTTTCTGTGCGATTCCATACTTTCGCGGATCATTTATTTCACGCCGTCCGACTGAAGTTCTCCAAGAAGGGCAATGGCTTGCCCATAATGGCGTCAGTGAACTTTTTCTAGTCAGCGAAAATACAACGTCCTATGGAAAAGATTTGGGCGACCTCATGTTGATGGAGAAAATTCTCCACGAATTTGGTGAGATTAAAGGAGTCGAGCGTGTTCGACTCTCTTATCTTCAGCCAGCCGAGATGAGACCTTCTCTTTTGCAGGCGATGATTTCTACCGACAAAGTTGCTCCGTACTTTGATCTCTCATTCCAGCACGTCAGCCCAACCCTATTGCGTCGAATGCGTCGATTTGGCGATAGTGAAAAATTCTTACATTTGATCACCCAGATTCGTGCGCTCTCACCAGAGGCTGGAATCCGGTCTAACTTCATCGTTGGTTTTCCGGGGGAGACGCAAGAAGATTTCGATCTATTAGCAGAATTCATTACTCAAGCAGGTTTAGATGCGATTGGAGTCTTTGGTTATTCAGATGAAGATAAAACAGAGGCTCTAGGTCTCAGTGATAAAGTCGATGAAGATCTCATTGCGCAGCGCGTTGAATCACTCTCTTCTCTTGCCGATGAAATGGTCACGTTACGAGCTGCCTCTCGTATCGGCCAGCAGGTACGCGTGCTTATTGAGGACGAAGAGGCACCAGAGGGTCGAGCTGCTCATCAAGGCCCAGAAGTTGACGGGACCACTTCGTTTGAGGGTACATCATTTAAAGTGGGTGAATACGTGGATGGAATCATTACGCATTCGCTTGGCGCAGATTTGGTGGCGCGTCCACTATGAAAAAGTATCTCTCACCCAATGCCATCACAATTGCACGAATAATTTTTATTCCATTTGGGGTATATGCAATCTTTAAGAATGGTGGAGATGATTCGACCTGGCAAATAATTGCGTGGTGTATCTATTTCGTATTAGGGATGTCGGATCTTCTAGATGGACATCTAGCAAGATCTACAAATCAGGTCAGCGAGCTCGGCAAGTTTCTAGATCCAGTTGCCGATAAAGCCTTGATCGGTTCTGCGATGATCTCGCTATCAATACTCGACCGTTTTCC
>JBJTKU010000010.1:0-19639 GCA_046096605.1 Candidatus Planktophila sp.
AATTTGGCGGAACCAGATGTCACATGAACGCGTGTGCCATCTAGCGCGATTGTGATTGGCTTATTTGGAAGCGAGCGACAGATTTCGGCAAGGAGTTTTCCTGGGACTAACACTTTTCCTTTAACAACAATATCTGCCGCAAAGTGAGCTTTGCTTGAGGTCTCTAAATCTGAACCTGAGAGAAGAACTTCTTCGCCTGTTGCATCGATTACAATTCCGAGTAGTTCGGTTTTAATTGGGCGGGTTGAAAGGCTACGTGAAACCCAGTTCACGCCATCGGTGAGCCCTTGTTGATCGACTGTAAATTTCACTTTCAACCGCCTTCTTCTCTTCTTGAAAGTCTGGCACACCTATGCCAACTTGGAAAACTAAAACTTTTAGATCGTTCGCGTGTGGAGAAATTTTCTATCTATAAAGGTAGTAGTAATAACTAACGAGCTTTTCTGTGGAAACCGCTCCTTTTTTAGGTAAAAGTCCTGTTCACACGCGCTGCCCACTTATCTCTCCCTTGTGGGAAGATGGTGGGTAACCCACTGTTCTTCTGTGGATAAACCCAAGGTTGGAAAGTGACCACACCCCATCTCCTTATTACCGCGGTAAACGGCCGGCTTTACCCACAGAAAAAGGAGAGATTCCCACAGTTATCCACAACTTCTCCACAGTTGGGGGTAAAGCCATCCAATACGGACATTTCTACCCAATCCATCTCTTATTTAATTTTTAGCCGCCATTTTAATCCGGTTAGTTAATTCGGTGACTTGGTTATAGATCGAGCGCCTCTCAGCCATCAACTGGCGGATCTTCCGATCGGCATGCATCACAGTGGTGTGATCACGCCCTCCGAAAGTCTGGCCAATCTTTGGTAGGGAGAGTTCGGTGAGTTCGCGGCAGAGGTACATCGCGATCTGGCGGGCGTTAACCAGGACCCGAGAACGCGAAGTTCCGCATAGGTCATCCATAGTCAAACTGAAATATGAAGCTGTCGCCGCCATGATTGTTGAGGCGGTGATCTCAGGTGTTACATCGCTCGGGATTAAATCCCGCAAAACAATCTCGGCCAGCCCCATATCTACCGGTTGACGATTTAAAGATGCAAAAGCTGTTACGCGGATCAAAGCACCTTCGAGTTCGCGGATATTTGTCGAGATTTTACTTGCTATAAATTCAAGAACATCATCTGGAGCATTTAATTTATCCTGCGCGGCCTTCTTGCGAAGAATTGCGATTCGAGTTTCAAGTTCTGGTGGCTGGATATCTGTAATCAAACCCCACTCAAAGCGACTACGTAGCCGATCTTCCAAAGTTGTTAATTGTTTTGGAGGTCGGTCAGATGAAATAACTATCTGTTTATTTGCATTATATAAAGTGTTAAATGTATGGAAAAACTCTTCTTGAGTCCGCTCTTTATTTTCCAAGAATTGAATATCATCAACAAGCAAGATATCTAAGTCACGGTAGCGACGTTGAAAAGCCGAAGCTTTATCATCACGAATAGAGTTAATAAAGTCATTAGTAAACTCTTCTGAGGATACATACCGCACTCGGACATTGCCATATAGCTCTTTTGCGTAGGCACCAATCGCGTGGAGCAAGTGAGTCTTGCCAAGACCAGAGTCTCCGTAGATAAAAAGAGGGTTATAAGCCTTAGCTGGCGCTTCGGCGACAGCGACCGCTGCAGCATGTGCAAACCGATTAGATGCACCAATAACAAAAGTTTCAAAGATATAGCGAGGGTTTAATTAGGATGGCTCATCGCTCTTTACAGAACCGGATGCATCGCGACCTAAAGTTTTTACAGATGGTGCAACCGCTGTGCTTTCAACTACAACAGTAGGAGCAGGAAGATCGGCCAATTCAATATTTTCATCAATCATGACAGCGATATTGGTTTTATCGCCAAGTTCTTGGGTGAGTACCTCGTTGACGATGATGCGAAGGCGAGATTCGAGGACATCCTTTGCAAAGGCGTTAGGAGCGGCGACCAACAAATTGGTTCCGTCCTCGCTTTGGATAAGGCCAAGAGCCTTTGTCATCATTAAGAAAGCTCGATGTTGAGGTTCTCCGATAGATACATGCTCAATCACACGATCCCACAAGGCGCTTAATTCAACGTCTACCACTGCCACATAAGCCCCCAAATCACATAAGCCCCAAATTATCCACAAAGTTATCCACAGGCTGTGGTCTAAAGTAGGGGTTTAGACCTACAAAATCCCGAAATCGGCGGATAGCCTGTGGAGAAGTCGAAAAGTAGGGCTCTTTTTGGAAAAGCGCAAGTGGTTATCCACAAGCGCGGGTTTGACCCATACATATCCACACCTCTACCGTTGCCTCCTTGCTTCCCCCGCACTTATGAATCAAGGCCTATCCAGGCCTTAAAAATTTTTACTCGTTAAATGAAGGAGTTCGACCTCATGACAAAGCGCACCTACCAACCAAATTCACGTCGTCGCGCCAAGAAACATGGCTTCCGCGCACGCATGGCTACACGTGCAGGTCGCGCTGTTCTTGCAGCTCGTCGCGCCAAGGGTCGCTCACGTCTTTCAGCGTAAAAGCTAATAAGTCGCGGAGCAAAAGAGTGCTTCCAAAGAACGCACGTCTTACCACAAGCGAGGATTTTGCTAAGGCAACAAAGAGCGGAACTCGTCTTACTTCAGAGAATCTCGTTGGATACCTATACATCGCCCCTGCTTCACAACCACAGGTCGGCGGTAAGTGTGGCCTTATTATCAATAAATCTGTCGGAGGTTCGGTAACACGCCACCGTATTGCTCGCCAAATTCGTCACAGCGTTGCGCCAATGATTGTAGATCTTCCCTCCAACTCGCTTCTTGTAATCCGGGTTCTGAAGAACGCTCCAACATTTACCCATGAAGTTTCAACTCTGGTTAATAGTTTAATGAGTCGCTCAGTAAAGAAGGCAGAACGCTCATGAAACTGATTCTCGCACCATTAACCCTACTTATCACCTGCTATCAAAAATTCATCTCCCCCATTTTTGCACCTCGCTGTAAGTACTACCCATCATGTTCAAACTATGCCTTGACTGCAATTAAAACCTACGGTCTCAAAGGTGTGGTGATGACAATATGGCGCGTGCTTCGCTGTAATCCATGGTCACACGGCGGAGTTGATTATGTAAAACCTAAAGTTAAAAATAATGAAAAAACCATTACAGAGCAATCACTTGAGACGATGAAGGCGGCGGCGTAAATATGGGCTTTATCTTAAATCCACTCTATAACCTAGTGTCGGGAATTATTGTTCTCTTCCATAACATTTTGTCGCCACTTTTTGGAAGAGATAGCGGTGTGACATGGTCACTTTCAATTATGGGACTTGTGGTTGTCATCCGTATTGTTTTGATCCCGCTGTTTGTAAAGCAGATTAAGAGTCAGCGTGCACTTACCGCCCTACAACCACACATGAAAGAGATTCAAAAGAAGTACAAGGATGATCGCCAAAAGCAATCAGAAGAAATGATGAAGCTCTACAAAGAGCATAAAACAAATCCTCTTGCATCATGTTTTCCGATTCTTGCCCAGGCACCAATCTTCTTCGCACTCTTCACAGTTCTTAATGGAATTGCAGCTAAGACAGATGCAGGCGTCTCTGCACCAATTGCGCGCGGTTTTCTCAAAGGTGATTATCTAGAAAGTGCTGCTCAAGCAAAATTCTTTGGTGCAAAAATTTCAGAGACGTTCCTTGGTAGCGATGACATCAAGGTAAAACTCGTTACCGTTCTATTAATCTTTATTATGTCTGCGACAACATTTACAACCCAGCGTCAATTAATGACAAAGGGAATGCCAAAGATGGATGCAAGCAATAACATGATGTTGCAGCAGCAGAAAATCATGTTGTATTTATTCCCACTTATCTTTGCAATTTCAGGTGTTAACTTTCCAGTTGGCGTGTTGATCTACTGGTCGACAACAAACTTCTGGACATGGGGCCAGCAGTACTACGTCATTAAGCGAAACCCAACCCCCGGATCGCCTGCCTTTGAAGAGTTAGCCCGCAAAAGGGCGAAGAAGGAGGGACGTCCTGTAGAGGGCTCACTCGATGAGGCGACGGAGGGCCAGAACCCATCCACACACGAAGTTAAAGGTCAGCGCAACCAACCAAAGAAGAAAAAGAAGAAGAAGTAATTCGGACAAATACCTTTAAATCCCATCTAAAGGGATTAATTAACCCAAGGAGTAGAGATGTCAGAAGAGAGCACAGCAGTAGAAGAGCAGGTAGAGGCTGCAAAGGCCCCAAAGTCACCTGCCAAACTTGAAGAAGAGGGCGATATCGCGGCCGATTACCTTGAGGCGCTCCTTGATATCGCAGATCTCGATGGCGATATCGATATCGATGTCGAAAATGGCCGTGCATCCCTTGCAATCGTCGGCGGAAAGCTCAACCACCTTGTCGGCAAGGAGGGAGAGGTCCTTGATTCAATTCAGGAGCTCACACGCCTAGCTGTTCAGACCGCTACCGGAGATCGCAGTCGTCTTATGCTCGATATCGATAACTTCCGCGCCAACCGACGCAAAGAACTGACCGCTCTCGCTAAAGAGAAGGCTGAGGAGGCGACCACCACAGGCAACTCCATCAAACTTGAGCCGATGAACGCCTTTGAGCGAAAGATCATCCACGACACCATTCAGGATTTAGGCCTTAGTAGCGAATCTGATGGGGAAGACCCACGCCGCTACGTCGTGATCTACCCAGCGTAAAACCCTATGACGGCAGGCGATGTTTCCCGTGAAACACTGATCGAGCACTACTTTCCGCAATCGCTCGATGAGATCGCTGCCTATGCCCACTTTCTCCAGACTGCAGGTATTGAGCGGGGGCTAATCGGACCTCGTGAAGGGGAGCGGATCTGGGAGCGCCATATCTTTAACTGCCTTCCTGTTACCCAGTTGATTCCACAAGGGGCATCCCTCTTCGATATCGGATCTGGGGCTGGACTTCCCGGAATTGTGATTGCGCTGGCGCGACCAGATCTTTCAGTAACTCTCATCGAACCGCTTGAACGTAGGGTCTCCTTCCTTAATGAGGCTGTCGCTGGCCTCAATATCGAGGTTATTCGCGGTAGAGCGCAAGATGTAAAGAAATCAGCTGACTTTGTCACCGCCCGAGCAGTAGCCCCGCTTGAGAAGTTAAAGAAGATGAGCTGGCATATGGTTAAAACCGGGGGAAGCCTCCTTGCTATGAAGGGGGAGTCGGCTTCGGCTGAGATGGAAGGTGTTAAAGGAGCCACCCTGCACGAAATAACTCTTGATGGAATTGGCCTCGGGCGAATTGTCGCCATTAAAAAGGGTGCTTAGATAGGCACATGAACCAAAACGGTGGTGATTCACGTGAAACAACGAACACCGCCCCTACAAAGGTAGTCGGTGTTCGTCGCCTCAAAGAGGCGATGGCAAAACCTGCCTCCACTCGCATCTTCACTGTGGCCAACCAGAAGGGTGGGGTCGGAAAGACCACCACAACGGTCAATATCGCTGCAGCCCTTTCTATGGGTGGCCTTCGCGTCCTCGTTATTGATTTAGATCCACAGGGCAACGCAAGTACAGCACTTGGTGTTCCTCACCGTGATAACGCCGGTATCTACGAAGTACTGATGGGAAGTAAAGAGATCTCAACAGTGATCCAGAAAGTCGCAGGATTTCCCGCACTTGATTGCATCCCATCAAATACATCACTTGCAAATGCTGAAATTAATTTAGTTTCCATGGTTGCACGAGAACTTCAATTAAAGGAAGCACTCGAGACAATTAGCGCAAATTACGATTACATCTTTATCGATTGCCCACCATCACTGGGCCTTCTTACAGTCAACGCATTTGCTGCAGCGAAAGAATTGTTAATTCCTATTCAAGCCGAGTACTACGCACTTGAAGGTTTGTCACAACTACTTGAAACATATGCTGTGGTTAAGAAACGCCTCAACCCAACAATTAACCTTTCAACAATTTTGTTAACAATGTTTGATGGACGTACACGTCTTGCAAATGATGTCGCAGCAAATGTCCGCACACACTTTCCAAATGAATTGATTGATATTCCAATTCCACGTGCAGTGCGCGTATCTGAAGCGCCTTCATATAATCAAACAGTAATGACATATGACCCGCTCTCTCCCGGTGCAATTGCTTATATGCAAGTTGCTCGTGAAATCGCAGAGCGCGGAAAAGCGAAAGAAGATGTGGTGTTCGATTCAAATGTTGTCAGCATTAATTACAAGAAAGATGGAGAGATTGCATGAGTGCAAAGCGTGGAGGGTTAGGTACAAACCTCGACTCACTTATTCCAACCTCGCTCACAGTCGGCGATACTGAAGTTGCAACACAGAACGAGGTTGACATTGCTTCAATCTCTCCTAACCCGCGCCAACCTCGCACAGTCTTTGATGAAGATGCACTCAATGAACTGATTGCATCTATTAAAGAGATAGGAATCCTTCAACCGCCTGTTGTTCGTCGTGTAGGTAATGATCGCTACGAACTTATTATGGGAGAGCGCCGACTCCGTGCGGCAAAAGCTGCAGGTCTTACAAGAATTCCTGTCATTATCCGCCAAACACCAGATAACGAATTACTTCGTGAAGCTCTCATTGAAAATATCCACCGCAGCCAACTCAATCCATTGGAGGAGGCCGCTGCCTATGCAGGGTTACTTGCAGATTTTGGTTGCACACACGATGAGTTAGCGGCAAAACTCGGACGTTCGCGCCCATTAATTTCAAATATGTTGCGCCTACTCAATCTGCCTGCGACGGTCCAACGAAAAGTTGCAGCAGGCGTTATATCAGCTGGCCATGCCCGTGCACTCCTTGGGTTAAGTGATGAGAAAGAGATTGAAAAACTTGCTCATCGAATCGTTGCCGAAGGTTTAAGTGTTCGCGCAACCGAGGAGATTGTTGCAACAGCTAGCCCCGTCAAGAAAACTACCAAAGCAAAGGCGAAGGTCGGAATATCAGGAACGGCGTTAGCAAGTGCTGAATTGCTCAGTGATTACCTTGATACTCGCGTAACCATTGAACAAGGTAAAGGCAAAGGAAAGATCACTATCGAATTTGCCGGAAATGAAGACCTCCAACGCATCGTTGATCTGATTGAAGGTTAATTAAGCGCAGAACCTCTGCGCGACATTTCTTGCTTAACAACGTGGCCGAGCGCCTTTACACCTTCACGAATGCGCTCAGGTGTTGGGTGGCAGTATGAAAGTCGCATAGACCACGAACCAAAACCATCTGCGTAAAAGGCTGTTCCTGGAACATAAGCAACCTTTGCAACAATTGCCTTGGGCATAAGCGCCTTTGTATCTATTTCAGGTGGCAAGTTAACCCATACATAGAACCCACCGCCAGGCTTTGTCCACGTAGCCTCTTGTGGGAAATGCTCTGCGAGTGATTCCAACATCGCATCGCGACGAACTTTATAAACCTCACAGAAGCTTGCGATCTGATCGCGCCATGGTTGGTGGGTTAAATAGTTAGCAATAGTTAATTGTGTGAAATTTGATGGGCAGAGAATTGATGACTCAGAGGCAATCACCAATTTATCTTTTAATGATTGCGGAACAAGAGCCCAGCCGATCCGCAGCCCTGAAGCGATTGTCTTGGAGAATGATCCGAGATAGATAACATTTTCAGAATCCTCCGCGCGCATTGCATTAGGCGATGGGCGATCAAAACCAAGCAATCCGTATGGGTTATCTTCAACAACAAAGATCCCCTCTTCACGACAGATTGCCAGAATCTCAGTACGGCGCTCTGCAGGAAGGCAGACACCTGTGGGATTCTGATAATTCGGAATCAAATATAAAAATTTAATTTTGCGGCCAGTAGCACGAGTGACCGAAATGGCCTCGCGGAGCGCCTGCGGAACCAATCCATCGGTATCCATCTCCACATGAACGACAGCGGCTTCATATTGACGGAAGGTTCCGAGCGCACCGACATAGGAAGGCGCTTCAACTAATACCACATCGCCTGGGTCGATGAAAATTCGTGAAATCAAGTCGAGGGCTTGTTGTGAACCTGTTGTGACGACAACATCATCTGCGTTGGCTCGAATACCTTCAAGAGCCATTACATCGCAGATTAATTCACGGAGCTTGGGATGTCCCTGTCCACTTCCATACTGAAGGGCTTCTCCGCCATTGGTCAGAATTAATTCATTAACAACGCTTGCCATCATATCCATCGGTAGAGCAGAGAGATTAGGCATTCCACCTGCAAGTGAAACAATTTCAGGGCGTGAGGCAACTGCAAAGAGTGAACGAATCTCACTCGGAAGCATTCCAGCAGCGCGTTTAGCAAAGCGCTCTTCTAGGTGTTGTGGGACACCTGTATGGAATCGGGTATTGACCTCGGACATAGGCAGAAGTCTCCCACATAGATGGGCAACTATGGGAATTATTTAGCGACGGATACCAGCGCTACGCAGATCTGAAATTCTTAAAGTACCCGTTTTTGCATCATCTTCTGCAGCTAAATAGAGACGTTGAATCGCAATGATGAAGGCTTCTGCCACAGCGTCACGAAATTCAGGGGTAGATAAACTCTTAGCATCTTGAGGGTTGGACAAATACCCGCAATCGACGCGGACAGAAGGTGCCTTAGTTAGTCGCAGTAAATCCCATGTTTTTGCATGCGTTCTGCAATTTAAAAGATTGGTCCTCGCACAGATTTCACGTTGTACAAGGGATGCAAAGCGCTCGCCGACAACTGAATGTATACCGTGTGTGTCGCTACCGTAGAAATAGGTTGCAACACCTTGTGCAACTGGATTTCTATGGCTATCTGCATGCAGCGAGATAAAGAGATCGGTTGCATTTGAATTTGTAAATGAAATTCTCTCTGCCTCTGTTGGAGCATTTTTGGCACCACGTGTTAAGAAGACACTCGCACCTAGCGCCAATAAACGCCCTTCAATACGAACTGCGATGTCATAGACCACATCTGACTCTGCACCATTGCTGCCGGGATCTAAAACAATCACCTTATTAGCAAGGGCGGGCCCACGGGTGCGAGCAGCGGCACTTTCACGTAACTGTGAAGGTGCGCCACCTGAGACAATCTTTGTCAACCGAATCAGACCAATGATTGTTTCAGGGCCACATCGCCCATCAACTTTGGCACCCACTGATTTTTGGAACTCTTTCACTGCTGATTCAGTGCGTTCTCCATAAATGCCATCAACGCGGCCGCAATCAAAACCCATCTCCGTTAAACGTGATTGCAGGGCTGCAACATCATCGCCATGCATCATGGGAGAAGGCTGGAGATAGAGAGATCGATCGCCTAGTTTCCACCGAGCATCTTCTAGCGCCCGCTCGGTGGCAACATCGAGCGATCCAGTGACATTTAAACCACGCTTCTGCTGAAAAGAACGAATCTCATCAGGAGATAGCGATGGGCACATTATCGAAAACTCTTACGGTTTAGATAAAAGCTTCAAGATCTTTAAGAAGAGCAGGCTTTGGCTTTGCACCAATAATTGTCTTTACAACTTCTCCATTAACATAAATATTTAACATGGGAATAGATGTCACACCATACTTGATTGCAATGGCAGACTCTTCATCGGTGTTGAGTTTTACAATCTTGAGCTTATCGCCGTGCTCATTTGAGATATCTTCGAGGATTGGGCCAATTGCGCGGCAAGGTTGACACCATTCAGCCCAGAAATCCACGAGGACAGGTGTGCTGCTCTTGAGAACTACCTCATCAAAATTAGCTGCGGTTACTTTGCTTGTGGCCATGGTTACTCCTATTTATCTCTATTTTTCTCTATGTGCTTTCGTTTAATGTATACACACTAGATTACTAGTGAGCGAGAAACTTTTCAGCGTCTAGCGCTGCTTGGCACCCTGAGCCTGCAGCGGTAATCGCCTGGCGATAGGTGTGATCGACAAGATCGCCGCAGGCAAAGACGCCAGGAAGATTTGTGCGCGTTGAACGTCCATCAACCTTCACATAACCCTCACTATCGAGATCAATCTGACCAACAAGTAGCTCACTACGAGGTATATGACCGATTGCTACAAAGAGGCCGGTGAAATCGCGCTCTGAGATTTCACCGGTAACAGTGTTCTTGAGTGTAAGCCCTGAGACTTTCTCTTCGCCGAGGATATCGACAACCTCTGTATTCCAAAGCATTTCAATCTTTGGATTGTTAAGTGCGCGATCGGCCATGATCTTTGATGCGCGAAGTGAGTCGCGGCGGTGAATCAAGACTACTTTGCTAGCAAACTTGGTGAGAAAGGTTGCCTCTTCAACGGCGGAATCCCCACCACCTACGACAGCAATTGTCTGATCTCTAAAGAAGAAACCATCGCAGGTTGCGCACCAAGAGACGCCGCGACCTGAGAGTCGATCTTCATTTGCTAAACCAATGTGCTTATAGGCAGAACCTGTTGCAAGGATGACAGCACGTGCCTGAACAACATTCCCATTGCCATCTTTGACAGTTTTGATCTCGCTCTTTAAATCCATCTCGACAACATCATCGGAGATAAGTTCTGCACCAAAGCGTGCCGCCTGCTTTCGCATACTCTCCATAAGTTCTGGGCCCATAACGCCATCGACAAAGCCAGGAAAATTCTCAACTTCGGTCGTGTTCATCAGCGCCCCACCTGCGGTGACGGAGCCTTCATAGATAACAGGGTTAAGTTGGGCCCGAGAGGCATAAATTGCAGCGGTATATCCAGCAGGGCCAGAGCCAACAATCACGAGATCACGAATCATGGCCCCAGCCTACCTTTTCTTTCCTCTCCCATTTGGCGAAGGCGCGGGCTAAACTCAAAGACATGGCAGCGCAGAATGTGCAGCACTTTGATGTAATTGTTATTGGTTCAGGTTTTGGTGGTTCAGTAGCGGCGCTGCGACTTCGTGAGAAAAATTACTCTGTTGCTGTCATTGAAGCCGGTCGTCGTTTCAACGACAACGAATTTCCTAAGACGTCATGGCGCCTATCTAAATTTCTCTTCTTCCCACGACTTGGCCTCAATGGAATCCAGCGAATCCACGCCCTTCCCGATGTATTGATTCTTGCCGGAGCTGGAGTTGGTGGAGGTTCGCTTGTATATGCAAATACTTTGTACCAACCCCCTCAAAGTTACTTTGAAGATAAACAATGGTCACAGATTACAAATTGGAGAGATGAGCTTGCTCCTTGTTATGACCAAGCCACACGCATGCTAGGTGTTGAGAAGAATCCATATATGACTCCATCAGATGTAGCGATGAAGAAAGTTGCAGATCATATGGGAGTCGGTGAAACATTTTCTTTGGCTCCCCTTGGGGTTCATTTTGGTAAAGGCTCTGGCATTGAAAGTAATGACCCGTATTTTGGTGGCAAAGGCCCCATTCGAAACGGTTGCACTCAATGTGGTGGATGTATGACAGGTTGCCGGTTTAATGCGAAAAATACTCTTCCTAAAAATTATCTAGGTCTTGCCGAAAGTTCAGGCGCACAAGTATTTGCCGAAGAGACAGTTATAAGTATTGAAGAACTATCCAATAAACAATGGAAAGTAACTACACGAAAGAGTTCTGCATGGTTTGGCAGAAAGAGATTTTATCTTGCAGACGATGTCGTCATTGCAGCGGGAACCTATAACACACAGAAGTTATTGCACCGAATGAAAATAGACGGAGTCTTACCGAATATCTCAGACGCGCTCGGGAGTTTGTCCCGTACTAACTCCGAGGCTCTCACTGGAGCCATCATGAAAACCTCTTCTCCCATTGATTTTTCACAAGGCGCTGCAATTACTTCATCGTTCTATCCAGATGAACACACCCATGTAGAGCCGGTTAGGTATGGCAAAGGCTCTAACTTCATGGGGCTCCTTCAAACGACCATGAGCGATGGATTTACATTATCTAAACGCAGAAGACATTGGTTGGTTACTGTGATGAAGAAACCAAGCCACCTCATTCAGATTATGAATGTTCGCCGCTGGAGCCAACGCAGTGTCATCGCCTTAGTTATGCAAAATGTAGATTCTTCAATTTCTGTTATTGGAAAGAAATTTCTATTTTTTAGATTTCTTACTTCAAAAAATGATCCAACTAAACCGAATGCAACATATATTCCTACGGCAAATAAGGTTTCTCGGATAATTGCTGACATTTATGGTGGTATTGCCGCCGGACACGTTGGGGATTTGGTAAATGCACCTTTTACGGCGCACTTTGTTGGTGGATGTGTCATCAGCGATGATCCTGCGCGTGGTGTTATTGACCCGTATCACCGTGTGTGGCATTACCCACGTCTACACATAGTCGATGGATCTACCGTGACAGCAAATCTCGGTGTCAACCCATCACTAACAATCACAGCACAGGCAGAGCGAGCTTTTTCTATGTGGCCAAATGCCGGAGAAGTTGATCCAAGGCCAACGCAACACCAGGGTTACCAAAGAATCAACCCAGTTGCTCCAGCCAATCCAGTAGTACCTAGGGATGCCTCAGGTGCTTACAGAATTACTTAATACTTTTTCTCTTCTTCAGTAGCCCGCGGCCAAACTCAGTCAATGTTGCGATCTCGGCAATTTTAAATAACTTTGCAAAGAGAAGGTAAAGGGCCCCGCTTGCCGCCAAGATAAATCCAAGGCGCAGTGCGCGAATAATCAGCGTTGATTCCACACTCTCCCACTCAAGGAGGTACATCAGTAGAAACAGTGGCGTCATTGCAAGAAGAGATGCGAGGAAGAGTTTGAGGTGGTGACCAGCAAAAGTGGCAAAGGCGATTTTTCCAGTATGTTTCTTTAATAGTGAGAGGGTAATAAAGAGCCCCACGTTATAACTTACAGAAAATGCTAATCCCAGACCGATCGTTACCTGTTGGGCATCGAGAAGATAGAGGAAGAGATATGAAAGTGCCACCGAAATTAGATTGATAATAAAGATTGATATCACTTGTGTGCGCGTATCTTCGAAGGCGTTAAAACCGCGTATCAAAATGAGGTTGATGGAAAACGCCACCAGGCCAAAGCTTAACGCTGAGAGAACTAGGCCAATATAACGAGAGTCATCTAGCGAGATTCCAAAGTAGAGCGACTCAGTCATCAGCGGACCAAAGAAGAAGAGGGCAACGCTGCTTGGAACGGTTACAACACCTACCATCTTGATAGCGCGAATTAATTGTTTCCGTACCTCTTCAATATTTTTCTCGATAGCAAGTTTAGATAAATGTGGAAGTAAAGCCGTGACGATAGAGATTGTCACAATCGAATATGGCAACAACATAATGTAGTAAGCGCTAGTAAATGGTGTAAATCCAACACCGGTTGTCACACCCTCTTGTGCACTACGGACAGCAGCACTTGTTGCAACATTAACTGTGACTAAATAACCAAGTTGTGAAATTAAGACGTAGACCAGAGTCCAACCAGCCAACGAAAATGATTTTCCCAGACCGTGTAGCCCAAATTTAACCTTTAAATGAATTCCTGATCTTCTAACGACTGGGATCAGAATCAACGCTTGTACGATAATGCCAAAGGTTGTTCCCCATCCCAGAAGTTGAATCTGAAAATTAGAGATGTTTCCGATGGTGAGCGAATTTTGCATGATGAGTACGCCGGCAAAGACAGCGATAACGACGAGATTATTTGCGATAGGTGCCCACATTAGAGGCGCAAAAGAGCCTCGAGAGTTTGCAACCTGTCCTAACATCGTAAATAGTCCAAGGAAGAATATTTGTGGCAGGCAATAACGAGTAAAGGCGATGGCAATTTGATTCTCTGCTTCAAAGCCAGGGGTAGAAAATTCAGGTGCATATAAACGCACCAAAGCAGGGGCGAAGATAACGCCGACAAGAACAAGAAGAAGGAGAATTCCGGAGATTGTTGTCACTAAGCGTGATGCGAAACCATCTCCACCGTCTTCATCTTGAAACGAACGGACTAGTTGGGGGACAAAGATTGCAGTAAGTGCTCCACCCACAAGCAAGTTGTAGAGAATGTTTGGCATTGTGTTTGCAACGTTGTAGGTATCTGCAAGAAGAGCTGTGCCTAAAACAGCAACGCCTAAAATCGCGCGAAAGAAACCTGTAATTCTTGAAAGGATTGTTCCGATCGCCATAATTCCAGAAGCGCGGAAGAGTTCGTTGTTCTTCATCTACGCCCCTTTCTAATTCGGCGGTAAGTCTGTGCACCAGCACCAATGAAGAGTAGAACCGCTGCCGCCGTTGTAAACCACGCGACTTTCGAATCTATGAGAGTCATTGAAAGGGCAAGACGTGAAGATGGCCCAAGCCATTGCCCCTTGGAATTAGCGAGGACCGCACTGACTTGGGTGGCACCTGATGTGATCACCGTATAAGGAAGAGCTAGCTGTGTACGAGATTGCGGCGCTAAGGTGATATCACGTACATCATCGACAAGGACACGAATATTAGATGCGCGAAAGATTAAATTAATTTTTACTTCGGTAGAGAAGTCATTTACGAGCGTCAGCGGAACTTTGCCTGATTCAGAAGTTAACGCATACTTGCCAGGATTAACTCGCAACTTGTTCTGTTGGATAGCCACTCCATCAAGAGCGCTCTTCCCAAAAACTTCTGAGAGATTGCCATTGATGGATGGGGATAAGAGAAGAGCAAGCCGGGCACGAAAGAGTTCAAGTTCTGGCGCACTGACAACTGTGAGTAATTTAGAAGTCGCCTGACGATTAACGGTGTAGTTCTTACGCAGCGGGCCACTTAATTTGGAGGTAGAAGATTTCCAGGCAGATTTATCTACCGAGATAGGACGGTTAAAGAAAGTACTTAAACGTTCTGCCCCATAGGCGTAATAAAAACTTAATTCACTAGGCGCAAGACGTTTTGCTAATTTCAGATCAGGGTTGCCGTATGCAAGTGCAGTTACTGTGGCTCCCGTCGTTGCAATACGCAATTGTGCAAGCCAAGCAGTTGCGACATCTACTCCAATACCATCTTCTTTGCTGACAAGATCGTAACCATCTGCCATATCAATAACTTCGTCAATGAGCGCTGCATCAATATACCAATGCGTTTTTGCAATATTTGGTGTGTAGACGAGTGAACCCAAGCGACCTTCTGGTGCTAACAAAGTTGCAAGTTCATCGTCAATGAATTTTCCATCAAGCAATTGATGTGGTCGTTCAACGAGTTCGATCTTCTGACCGATGGCTTGTGCGCTAGATGGCAGGGCAAAACTAATAAGGATTAAAGTGGGTAGTATCGCTGCAAATTTCTTCATTCAGTGACCTCAGAAGCTTTAGTGCGAGCGATCAATTTCTTCTCATCTGGGTATGCAAGAAGACCAACAATCTCTGCAAGTGGAAACCAGCTCACTTCATCGACTTCGGTCTCCTGTGCAGCTAGTGAGCCACCCGTTTCTATAAATTGAAAGTGGTGAACAGTTTTATGGATTCTCTTGCCACCTGCCATAAACCAGAAATCGATGACACCAAGAGAACGCTCAATAACAGATGTAATGCCGGTCTCCTCGGCCACTTCGCGAATAGCGGCTTGCTCTGGAGTTTCACCTTCTTCTATATGACCTTTGGGAAGTGACCAAAGTATGCGTTGCCCAGTTACATCCTTATGATCGCGACGACCAATTAGTAAGCCCCTTGTCTTTGTTGAATCGATGACAAGTCCACCAGCGCTGACCTCATCGACACGCTTTGCATACGGTTGGCGAGGACCCGAAGGCTTCTTCTCTGGGGCGTTTTTCTGTTGCTGGTGAGAATTATTATTCTGTGGGGCGCGATGAGCGGGACGCTTACGTCTTCGCTTCTTCTTAATGCCTTCGCTGCCCGCACTAGGTGCCGGGTTCATGCCCTAAGGGTAGTGCTCGGGACTAGCCTTAGCCATTATGTCTTCGACCCAAAATTCACCCGCCTCACAGGCAGGCCTAAGTGCCGCCGGTGAGTTGGCGATTGCATCTCTGGTTAAACGAGCACCACTTGCCAGCTCGCTCGCGGGTGCATTTAAGGAGAAGGGCTTTACCCTGGCACTTGTCGGGGGACCAGTGCGCGATGCACTTCTTGGACGTTTAGGAAACGATCTTGATTTCACAACAAGTGCCCCGCCGCTTGAGACGAAGAAGATTCTGCAGAAATGGGCAGAAAATGTCTGGGATACAGGAATTGAATTTGGGACTGTTGCTGCAAAACGTGGTCAGACAACAGTTGAAATAACAACATATCGCAGCGAGAGTTATAGCAGCGACTCACGCAAACCCGATGTTACTTATGGAAAAACAATTGAAGGAGATCTCTCGCGTCGAGATTTCACCGTCAACTCAATGGCGCTAGAGCTAACCGGAAAATCGCCAGAGTTTATCGATCCATTTGATGGCCTTGTAGATCTAGCAAAGAAGGTTCTACGCACACCTGGAAAACCGGAAGATTCTTTTAACGATGATCCGCTTCGTATGCTTCGCGCTGCACGCTTTGCAAGCCAACTTAATTTTGAAATTGCACCTGACGTATTAGCTGCGATGCAAAGTATGGCAGGGCGGCTAGAAATCATTTCAGCAGAACGTATCCGTGATGAAATTATAAAGTTATTGATGTCACCCAAGCCGCGAACTGGAGTTACGATTTTGGTTGAGACAGGGTTAGCCGATATCGCACTGCCTGAAATTCCCAAATTGCGTCTTGAGGTAGATGAGCACCACCATCATAAAGATGTCTATGAACATTCGATAACAGTTCTGGAGCAGGCGATTGCGTTAGAAGATCGCCTTGGCGGACCTAATCTTGTGATTCGCCTTGCAGCGTTGTTACATGACATCGGAAAACCAAAGACCCGCGCACTTCTTGAAGGCGGTGGGGTCTCTTTCCACCACCACGAAGTAGTAGGTGCACGTCTTGCAAAGACACGCTTGAAGGCGCTGCGCTTTAACGGTGAGACGATAGAAGAGGTTGAAACTCTTATCGCTCTACATCTACGTTTCCACGGTTATGGCGATGGAGAATGGACAGATTCTGCTGTACGTCGATATGTGCGCGACGCAGGTCCACTATTGACACATCTTCACGTTCTTACTCGCGCAGATTGCACTACACGTAACGCGCGAAAGGCGGCTCGCCTTGCTGCAACATACGACAGTTTAGAAGAACGTATCGTCGCCCTGATGGCGCAGGAAGAGCTATCAAAAATCCGCCCGGATTTAGATGGTGGTGAAGTGATGTCACTACTTGGGATAAAACCAGGTGCCGATGTTGGCCGAGCGCTAGATTTCTTACTTGAACTACGCATGGACGAAGGCCCACTTGGTAAAGAGAAGGCGACAGAGTTGTTACTTGACTGGTGGGCTAAGCAGCAAGGATAAAGAATTTACTTGGTCGCAAGATAATCAGCGATGTAGCTAAATATCCAACTCCGATAACTGCAGGCAGGGTCCACGAATCTCCATTAGTTGGAAGCAAGAAGGCTGCAAGCAATCCGCCAGAGACAATTGCAAAGTTCACGACCACATCGTAAACAGCAAAGACGCGTCCTCTATAAATGTCATCAATTTTTGATTGCACCAATGCATCATTTGTCACCTTAACGCTCTGTCCACATAAAGCGGTGAAGAATGCAGTGATAGCTAAAGTAAGTGGAGTTCGGGCAAAGACAAGGGCGCCAACACTTATAGAAGCAGCCAACATTGCTAAGCGAATCCAACGGTGTCTACCAAATATCTTGACGCCATATGGTGCAACAATGGCACCCACAACAAAACCGACCGCAGCGGTGACAATCATAAATGTCACACCAGCAAGACCGGCCTCGGTATCAAGTGGATCGTTAAATCTGTTGCGCTCCAATACCAACGTCATCAAAGTAAGGGCTGTAAGCCCACCTCTTTGAATGGCAATCGCCACAATTCCACGAGCCGCGTCGGTGTGTTCTTCGAGAAATCGGATACCTTCACGCATCTCTTTCAAACCTTGAGTGAATGAACCCTTAACGATTTCATGAGGAAGTGGGCCAATTTCATCGCGACGCAACAGTGAGGCAAATAGTGCGGCAGAAAAGTACCCACACACTGCAATTGAAATAATTACAGCATCGGCGTAATCGGCTGTTGTCATCGAATCGAGAATCTTGCGAACACCTAATCCGATCCCGCCACCCATTACAACCCAGACAGATCCACCAGTAACGGCAAGTGCATTTGCACTGATGAGGTGGTGACGACCTATCACAAGAGGTAATCCAGCAGAGAGTCCAGCAAGAATAAGACGATTAACCCCAAATGCAATAAGAACAAAGATTGTTAATTCAACTCCGGTACGTCCTTGAAAGATAAGGAGTGCGATAACTGCCAAAGTAATCCCGCGAGTCAGATTTGCGATTAAAAGTGCACGTTGACGGGAGAAACGATCGAGGACTGTTCCAACAAATGGCCCGACAATAGAATATGGAACGAGAACGAGAGCGAAGGCAAGAGCTGCGCTCATTGCATTTGCTTGTCGTTCCGGAGAGAAGAGTACGAAGCTGGCGAGTGCGCTCTGAAATATTCCATCTGTGAGCTGACCTGTCCATCGGATACGAAGCAGGCGAATAAACCCGCGATCTAAGAGAATCTCTCTAACGCTCACCGGACAAGCGTAGTAACTCAGAAGCGATTATTCTTGCTCTGTGACTTCAGCACTTCCTCTGCGTTCATTGCGCGCCCATATCGACTACACACTGGATAAGCGTGCAACGTTGATGGGTCTCTTTCGTGGAGTCGTCGATGCCTGCGATGCAGACCCTTACCTCATGCGTGCTGCTAAATATCATGGCGAGAAAGTAGATAGAAAATGTCCAGTCTGTAAAAAGTCAGAGTTGGTTGAGCTGCGCTACACATTTGGTGATCAACTCGGTCAATTCTCAGGGCGAATAAAGTCCCCTCAGGAGTTAGCAGCAATGGAGAGCGAATTCGGCGAATTCTCAGTCTATGTGGTTGAAGTGTGTCGCGACTGTTCATGGAATCACCTCTGTTCCACCTTTCTCTTAGGCGATGGAAATACCCGTAAACCGCCACGAAAAGTGCGAACGCTCGAGGATGAGTAGAAGACAGGTAACCTTTAAGAATGGATAGAGCCACGTTACGCCGCCGCCTATTTCGCACCACGATCTTTCTTGGTGGGTTTGGCTTTATCGCAGGCTCCACTCTCTTCGCTTTTGCTTGGTTTAGCGTTTCGATTCCAGATCCCAACGCCTACGTTAATAGCCAGGCTACGATCATTACTTATTCAAATGGCGAAGAGATTGGTCGCATTGGCACTCAAAACCGACAGATTCTGCCTCTTGCCCAAATTCCAATAAATATGCGTAATGCCGTATTGGCTGCCGAAGACCGAAATTTTTATTCTAATCCTGCAATGAGTGCAAAAGGTTTAAAGGTAGAGCCAGCTAGTGCAATCGACTGTGTCGCATCATTGAGTTGACGCTCGAGATAGTCACGACCGCCGTAGAGGGCAACAATCTCACCAGTTCCTGGGCGGATTGCTACCAAACCAATGCGGAGATTATCTGGCGCCTTTTTTGGATAAAGCTTTGTGACTGCATCAACGGCAGATTGCTGTGCCTTCTGCACAAGCGTTGTGCGAATGACAAGTCCACCCTCAAGTAACTGCTCTTCTGTAAATCCAAGTCGTCCCAAATCTCTCTGAACT
>JBJTKU010000011.1:0-5211 GCA_046096605.1 Candidatus Planktophila sp.
ACACCCCATCAGAATTACAGGATGGGGCAACCCTTGAAATTGTCTCGGGCGATTACATCAATGCAGTCTTGAAAGAACTTGAATTCGCACCGAAGGATACGGTTCCGACCATCTTCTTCGGCGGGGGAACTCCGTCGCTAATTCCGCCCCGTGATCTTGGCCGTGTGATCACTGCGATTAAAGAGCGTAATGGTCTGACCGAAGATTGTGAAATTACCCTCGAGGCTAACCCTGATTCAGTAACGGCAGAAAAGCTA
The DNA here is from genome assembly GCA_046096605.1 of Candidatus Planktophila sp. Classification (GTDB taxonomy): domain Bacteria; phylum Actinomycetota; class Actinomycetes; order Nanopelagicales; family Nanopelagicaceae; genus Planktophila. The sequence goes on from JBJTKU010000011.1 coordinate 258, forward strand.
GAGGGGTATATCGCAGCAGGCTTTAACCGCATCTCATTCGGCATGCAATCAACATCGACTCATGTTCTCAAAGTTTTAGATCGCACCCATGATCCAGAGAATGTAAAGCGTGCGGTTGATATGGCACGTGCTGCAGGATTTACATCTATCAGCGTTGATTTGATTTACGGAACGCCGGGGGAGAGCCTGAAGGATTGGCAATCAACTGTTACTCAGGCACTGAATCTAGGTGTGGATCACATCAGCGCCTATGCCTTGATTATTGAGGACGGCACAAAACTTGCAGCTCAAATTAAACGTGGAGAAGTCGCATCTCCTGATGATGATTTGATGGCGGATATGTATCTCTATATCGATCAAGCATGCGGTTTCAAAGGTTTGAAGTGGTATGAACTCTCTAACTGGGCAAAGCCAGGACATGAGTGTCGACATAACATTGCGTATTGGAAGTCTGCAGATTGGTGGGGACTTGGTCCTGGCGCACACTCTCATATAGATCGCAAACGTTTCTGGAATGTAAAACATCCAACGGCCTATAAGCAACGTCTCTTTGAGGGTCTTTCACCGATAGCAGATTCTGAAGAGCTCACCGATGAGATGCGCAAGAGCGAATACATCATGCTTTCCAGTCGGCTTCGAACTGGTATTGCAAAGCGTGCACTGACTGTGGCTCAGTACGAACGTTTGGCGCAATACATCAAGGCAGATCAGATTATCGACCACCCTGAATCGCTGGTTCTGACTGCGACTGGTCGCCTTATTGCCGATCGAATTGTCGCCGACCTGCTGGCTTAGGGTCCCCGTAGTACATTTATCCTCATGAGTACATCACTGACAATCATCGTTGCTTTCCTTGCCGTTATCTTCGTTATCTCAGGTCTTTCAAAGGCCAGTGGAAACGAGAAGGGACTTTCCGGAACCCGCGATGTCAACGTTCCAGATAAGTTGGCACGAGTCATTGGTTTCTTCGAGACAGTTTTGGCACTTGGCTTAATTATTAGTATGAAGTGGACCTGGATGCTCTTCTTTCCACTCGTTGGCCTTTGGGTCTTCATGGCAGGTGCTGTCTACACCCACTTTAAGGCAGGCAAGATTCGTACCTCTGTGCCAGCATTCTTTTTGCTCACTCTGATTTCAATCGCACTCGTTCTCAACAAGTAGCCATATAAAACCCCAGATAGCTATGACAACTTCGAATCGACGCCTAGAGATTCTGCGCGCCATCGTTGATGAGTATGTGGCTACGCAAGAACCGGTTGGCTCCAAGGCAATTGCAGATCGCCACGAATTAGGTGTCTCTCCCGCAACCATTCGTAACGAGATGGCACTTCTTGAAGAAGAAGGATTAATTACAGCTCCACACACAAGTGCAGGTCGTATTCCTACAGATCGCGGGTATCGCGTCTTTGTCGATAAGTTAGCTGATGTAAAACCATTATCGGCACCCGAACGCAGGGCGATCGAATCTTTTCTCGAAGGAGCACTTGATCTCGATGATGTCGTGATGCGCACCGTGCGTTTATTGGCCGATGTGACTAAGCAGGTAGCAGTGGTGCAGTACCCCTCAATAGTAAAATCCCGAGTGCGTCACGTTGAACTTGTCTCTCTGACTTCCTCTCGCATCATGATGATTTTAATTACCGATGCAGGTCGTGTTGAGCAGCGGGTTATTGAATTAACTCGCGAGGTGCATGAGGCTTTTATTGCAAGTATTCGCACTCAGCTCAACAACGCGATGGCAGGGCAATCCCTTCCTGATGTTGCAGAGCGCATCACAGGAATTATCGAAGGCTATAGCGCAGTTGATCGCCGCGATATTTCTTTAATTGTCTCTGCCGTCATCGAAATGGCGATCGAACGCGCAGAAGAGAAAGTTGTATTAGCAGGTACTGCAAATCTGGCTCGATTTGGCGATGATTTTTCCAGCACCATGCACCCAGTCCTCGAAGCACTCGAAGAACAAGTAGTTCTCTTGCGATTACTAGGTGATGCTGCAGATACCGTCAAGGTTCGAATCGGTTCAGAACAGAATGAGAAAAATCTCAAGACAACCTCCCTTGTCACCGTTGGTTATGGCGAAAGCGGATCACCTCTTGGAGCACTTGGAATTCTCGGTCCAACCCGAATGGATTACGCTGGTTCAATGGCTGCTGTCGGTGCCGTTGCTAGATATGTCGGACGATTTATCACAGAAGGAAGCTACAAATAATGGCTGATGTGTACGAGACCTTAGGTGTTTCTCGAGATGCTACGGCAGATGAAATCAAGAAGGCTTATCGCAAGATAGCTCGTGAACTACACCCAGATGTAAATCCAGATCCAGCGGTGCAAGATAAATTTAAAGAAGTTACCGCTGCTTATGAGATTTTGAGCGACCCTCAGAAACGTCAGCAATATGACATAGGCGGACAAGGCTTCGGTGGTTTTGGTGGGGGACAAGGTTTCGGTGGCTTTAGCGACATCATGGATGCATTCTTCGGTGGCGGTGGAAACCGTGGACCACGAGCACGCATGCGCCAAGGTCAAGATGCATTGATCCGCGTCCAAGTTACTTTGGCAGAAGCCTGCTTTGGTACTGATCGCGAGTTAACAATTGAAAGCGCTGTCGTGTGCCCCACATGTACTGGTTCAGGATGCGCCTCAGGTAGCGCGCCATCAATGTGCCAAGTTTGTAAGGGACGCGGTGAGACACAGCAGATTCAAAGATCATTCTTAGGACAGGTCATGACATCTCGGGCTTGCACAGCGTGTTCAGGATTTGGAACCGTGATTCAAGACCCATGTCGCGAATGCGCTGGCGAGGGACGCGTACGTGCTCGCCAAACAATTCCAGTAAAAATTCCGGCAGGTGTTGAAACGGGTAACCGGATGCAACTATCCGGTCGCGGTGAAGTAGGTGCAGGAGGTGGACCTGCAGGTGATCTCTACGTTGAGATTATTGAAGAAGAACATGAATTCTTAGTTCGCGATGGCGATACCTTACATATGGAAGTTGAGATTTCATTTGCAGCAGCTGCTCTTGGAACCAAGATTACTGTCGATACTTTAGATGGCCAATCAGAGATAGCCATTAAACCTGGCACCCAGACCGGTTCGACAGTTTCGCTCAAGGGACACGGTATGACGCGACTTCGCAGCAATAGCCGTGGAGATCTAATCGTTCATATTGTTGTCATGACTCCAACAAAGTTGACTCGAGATCAAGAGAAGTTGCTCAAAGATTTTGCAAAGTCCCGCGGTGAAGTTGTTGGAGATTCGCATACTAAGGGCAAGAACCAGAGTTTTCTTGGCAAATTTCGAGATTCATTCGGTCGCTGATGCGCACTCTCTTTTTTGTAGATGACCTACCTACAACAGTGGGTCAGGTCTACACCTTTGATAACGAGGATGCCCTCCATGCAATTCGTGTGCTGCGTACTGGACCTGGTGAAATCTTCTGGCTCAGCGATGGCAAAGGATCTTATTCGACTGTAAAAGCGTTGGAAGTTGCCAAGAAGTCGATGCAATGCGAAGTCATCGAGAGCCATTTTCAAGAGCCCTTAGATATTGAGTACACCGTTATTCAAGCGTTACCAAAGGGTGATCGCCTCAAAGAGTGCGCAGGTCTCTTGACCGAAGCTGGCGCAGATCGCATTGTATTTTGGTCATCTGCCCGCAGCATCGGAAAAGCAGACAAGACCTTAAATAAGTTAGATGTCACTATCCGTGAGGCAAGTAAGCAAGCCCGTCGCTTCAGAATTCCAGAGATCGTAGGGCCACTCACCACAGCTGAAGTCATCGATGAAATCGCGCGGACAGATATTGCAGTTCTCTTTCACGAAAGTGCGACCGCGAAGCTATCTGCAATAACTCCACCTGCGGTGAAGAAAGCTCTAATTATCATCGGCCCAGAGGGTGGAATCACCGACGACGAGCTCGAAGCATTTACATCAAATGGAGCCATTATTGCGCTGATGGGTCGTCCAATCTTTCGCAGCGCACACGCAGGTATGGCAGGACTTGCAGCGCTGCAAACACTTCTCAAGAGTTGGTAGCGCTACCCTTTTCATATGACTCTAGATCCGACCTGCATCTTCTGCAAAATTATCGAAGGTGAAATCCCAGCCGAAATTCTTTATCGCAATGAAAATGTTCTTGCCTTTAACGATCTCAATCCGCAGGCACCTACACATGTCTTGATAATTCCGACCTTGCATGCAGAAAGTGCCGCACAGGTTGCGGCGATCTCACCAACGATTATCGCCGGGCTGCATAAGGCAGCTGATGAGATTGCCGCCGAGCGATCGCTGACTGGCTATCGCACGGTATTTAATACTGGTGCAGATGCTGGCCAGAGCGTCTTTCACGCTCATTTACATCTCCTTGGTGGGCGTGGACTGGCTTGGCCACCAGGCTAGGACTAGATTTACCCACATATGGAGCGCACTCTGATCACAGTCCCACCAGCCATACCCATGGTCGCACTCGTCGGAGTTGGCGATAGCAATATTAATGTCATTGAAGCGGCGTTTCCCTCTGTTGCAATGACTATCCGCGGTAATGAAATTACTTTGCGTGGTCCACATATTGATTGCCTGGCGCTAGAAACACTCTTTGCCGAGATGATGGTTGTGATCCGTTCAGGTCAGGTGCTCAATGAAGATGCAGTTAAGCGCAGCATCGAGATGTTGGCTCATGATCCCATCGAACATCCTGCAGAAGTTCTCTCTCTTAATATCATAAGCAATCGCGGTCGCACGATTAGACCAAAGACTGCTAACCAGAAGCGCTACGTCGATGCCATCGATGAAAACACCATCACCTTTGGTATCGGCCCTGCCGGTACAGGAAAGACATATCTTGCAATGGCAAAGGCAGTTGCAGCTTTACAAGCCAAGAAGATAAATCGCATTATTCTGACTAGACCTGCTGTAGAAGCTGGTGAAAAGCTCGGTTTCTTACCTGGAACTCTGAC
>JBJTKU010000012.1:0-2857 GCA_046096605.1 Candidatus Planktophila sp.
TCTTGAGGATGAGAGCCTTGATGGAATCCATTTGTTCTTTCCAGATCCATGGCCAAAGAAGAAACACCATAAGCGAAGAATTGTTAACCCGGAATTTCTCACTCTTGTCGCTCCAAAGATTAAATCTGGCGGTTTTATTCATATTGCAACCGACTGGGTTCCATATGCAGAAGTGATTGAGGAAGTTTTTGCAACTTCTGTTCTATTTTCCGGGGGAGTTGTACCAAGACCTGAGTGGCGTCCCATGACGCGATTTGAAGGCCAAGGAATCACAAAAGATCATCAAGTCACAGACTTGAGATACTTCAAGAGCTAATTAACAGCAGCTCTTATTCTCAAAGTCGGAAATCTTATTGATTCGCCGGACATGTCTTTCATCGTTAGAAAATGGATGTTCGATAAAGGCATCGATAATCTCTTTCACAAATGAAATCTCGTGCATTCGACCACCCACAGCTATCACATTTGCATTGTTGTGATCCTTGGCCAGCTTTGCAGTCTCTATCGACCAGGCAAGGGCGGCGCGAATTCCTTTAACTTTATTTGCGGCAATTTGTTCACCATTTCCTGATCCACCAAGGACGATTCCAAGAGATGCTGGATCTTTTGCCACCGCTTCAGCAGCGGGGATACAAAAATCTGGATAATCATCGAGAGCGTCATATTCATAGGGTCCGTGGTCAGTCACATCATGGCCATTGTTTACCAAATGTCGAATGAGCTCTGCCTTGAGTTCAAGACCAGCATGATCGCTACCGATATGAATTCTCATGTGCTCATACTCTCACGCACTTTTCGTGGTGCGCAGTAGACATTACAAAGTAAAAACCCGCCCCACCGATTTCTCGGCGAAGCGGGTTCTCGATCACCCTTGAAGGAGGAGAGTTTTACTAATTAAGCACCAGGGGTTGCTGCTGGGGTTGGAAGTGTTGGAGTTGTAGCTCCACCCATTCCTCCACCCATTGGGCCACCGTGTCCGTGATCATGTCCGCCACGTCCACCTTTACCACCCTTTGGTCCCTTGCCGAAAGGTCCCTTGCCGCCGACAGCGTTAACTTCTTCTGTCACGTGTGCAACAAGGTTTGCCTTCATCTGAGTTGCTTGTGCAGCTGTAAGAGTTCCAGCTGTAACAGCTGCATCAATTCGCTTTGTCTCATCTGCAACTAATGCTGCGATGAGTGCATCTTTCTTTGCACCAGCGATTTGAGCTAGTGATTCTCCAGCTTGTAGTCGTGACTTAATTGTTGCGGTATCAACACCGATAGTTGTAGAGATCAGAGTTTCGATTGCAGCACGGTCTGCTCCGAGTGGACCACCTTTTCCGCCTAATGGACGGTTTGCATCAGCTGCAGCTTTTGCTGCTGTCACTGCTGAGGAAATTGCATCAGCCTGTGCCTGTGTGAGTGTTCCTTTGGTAACAAGATCTTTAAGAATTGTGGCAAGAGCTTGCTCTGGCCCAACTCCTACTTGACCGGCGACCTTTGTTGTTGACTTTGCAATACTAACGCGCTGAGAATTCTTTGCAGCAGCTCCAGCTACTCCGATTGATCCCGCCGTAAGTGCAAGAGTTGTCACTACGACTGCGATGACTTTCTTCTTTGTCATGTAACTTCCTTTCGTCCCGAGAAGTTTCGTATCAATAACCTCTGTTATCGACTACCCGTAATTAACTCTCTGATGCTGATAAAGGTACTCCGAGAACCTGAAAGACCCTTGTGAGTTTTGCTCCTCAGCCAAGGAATGTGGACCTGAATTGAGCGTGGCCACCCAGATTCCTGAGAGTTTCCTTAGGGGGAGCCCCCATTGAGAGCGGATTTTCGCCCCATCACACTGAAGAGAATTCTCAGGTTAGGGGTTCACCGTGAAAAGCATCCATCGTTCATTCGTTGCAATCATCTTTCTCGTGGCATCACTTTCTATGCCACATGCAGTTGCTGCAACCAAACCAAAGGCTGCAGGAAGATCATCAACGGCAGTGATTAACACAATTTTAAATGGCAAAGGCGCTCCCTCAAATTCAATCGGAATAGATGGTGACTTCTACATCGATACAAGAAGTCTTTTAATTTCAGGACCGAAGACAAAAGGTAAGTGGCCAGTTGGTAGAAGTCTTAAAGGTGCAAATGGCACTAACGGCATCGATGGAAAAAATGGGGCTGATGCGAAGAACGTTTCTACAGCATCAACTGTCGCAGGCCCTGTTGGACCACAAGGTGAACGTGGTGAGAAGGGTGCAGATGGTGCAGCAGGAGTTCCAGGACCTGCAGGTCCTGCAGGAGCTGCAGGACCTGCAGGTGCACCGGGTGCAACTGGTCCTACAGGCGCAACAGGTCCGGCAGGAAGTGGCGCAACAGGTGCGCAAGGCCCTGCAGGTAGTAATGGAAGTAATGGTGCAACAGGTGCCACGGGAGCAACTGGTTTGACTGGTGCACGCGGCGAAACCGGAACAGTTGGCCCTTCAGAAGTCACAAATATCGTCATACCAAGTTGGACTTTACAAACAGCAACCGAGTTTGGATTTTCTACATCCACTGGATTTGGAATACTTAAAGCGGGAAAGTCCTACCAAATTTCAATTCAACTTTGGGGTACTACCAATAGTGCTGACTCGCCCTACGGACTTGAATTGCTATCAAGCACAGGAGCAGCGCCTTCTTATTTTTATACGGTGTCCCCATATCGGTATGCAATGACTTCATCGACTTCATATAAATATGGTTTCTCTGTAATTGGCACGATCACGGTCGGTGCGTCAGACATTTCGCTAGCGATCAAAATCGTAGACGCTGTTGGGGATACGACCACAAAGCCAATGGTCTTGACTGGTAAGGCTTTGTTAACCCTCGTAGGGGAGGTG
>JBJTKU010000013.1:0-16120 GCA_046096605.1 Candidatus Planktophila sp.
AACAGAAGCTCCTGCCGGTCCGGTGACTATCTTGTTCATATAGAAGCTATCTTGCGGATCAAACATCGAACCACGTGGTGCAAGTGCGATCACACTGATCGCACCATTCATGCCTTGGGCAGTTAGCGAAGTTCCATCTATTGGATCAACAGCAACATCACACTGTGGACCTTCCCCATTTCCTACATGTTCCCCGTTATGGAGCATCGGGGCAGCATCTTTCTCCCCTTCACCAATAACAACAACGCCCGACATATCAACGGTGTTGATCATTGCGCGCATTGCCTTTACCGCTGCGCCATCTGCTAATTCTTTCTCTCCACGTCCAACCCAAGGCGCTGCAGCAAGTGCTGCAGTCTCCGTCACGCGAACCAATTCAAGAGCTAAGTTGCGATCAGCAATCATTGTCTCTACTCCCTGATGACATCTGCGCCGAGTGCGCGCAATTGCTCAGCAAACTCTGGGTAGCCACGATCGACGTGGAATGCACCATCTACCGTTGTAGCTCCTTCTGCTACAAGGGCGGCAAGAACTAACCCAGCACCTGCGCGGATATCGGTAGCTTCAACCGGTGCTCCAGATAGCTCTGGGATACCGTGAATTGAGGCGTGATGGCCATCAACGTGAATCTGTGCGCCAAGTCGGCTGAGTTCGTTCACAAACATAAAGCGTGATTCAAATACATTTTCAGTAACCAGTGAATCGCCATCGGCAATTGAATTCATAGCGATAATAAATGGTAGAAGGTCTGTAGCAAATCCCGGATAAGGAAGCGTTGCAACATCGACTGCGGTGGGGCGTTGCTCCATCTTCACACGCACACCATCGGAAGTGGAGGTGACAATCGCACCTGCAGCTGTGAGTTTTTCAAGCATCACTTCCATATGATCTGCACGAGCTCCATGAATTGTGATATCACCTTGTGTCATGGCGGCGGCAAATGCCCATGTGCCGGCAATTATGCGATCGCTAACAGTGATATGTGTTGCTGGGTGCAATGTATCAACTCCAGTTATTGTGATCACTGGCGATCCAAGGCCTTCAATCTTGGCCCCCATTGAAATCAAGAACTCTCCGAGGTCAACAAGATCAGGTTCGCGTGCAGCATTATCAATAGTTGTTACACCTCGAGCTAGGACAGCTGCTGTCATCAAATTCTCTGTGGCACCAACACTCGGAAAATCCAGTGAAATCTCGGCACCGGTTAATCCGTCGGGAGCTTCGGCGATCACATATCCATGTTCAACATGCGCTTTTGCACCGAGGGATTCAAGGCCCCTAATATGGAAATCTAAACCACGAGAACCGATTGCATCCCCTCCAGGAAGTGCGACTTCAGCTAGACCAATCCGTGCAACTAGTGGACCGAGGACGTTGATGGATGCGCGCATCTTTCGCACTAAGTCATAGTCAGCGCGATGGGCAGGATCTTGCGGAACATCGATAGTCAGCGTTGAACCTTCATGAACTACTGTGCAGCCAAGGCGGCGCAGTAGATCCGACATAATCTCAACATCTGCTATTTGCGGAACATTGGTGATAGTGGATTTGCCGACTGCCAAAAGTGAGGCAGCCATTAATTTAAGGACAGAATTCTTGGCTCCACCCACGTGAACTTCGCCGACAAGGCGCGCTCGGCCTTGGATGCGGAAGCGATCATGCGACGGAGCCATAGTCTCATTCTACTTATAAGCCAATCTACTTATAAGGTAGGGCTATGGTTAATCTCACGCGCATCTATACAAAGACAGGCGATGACGGTACTACATCTCTCGGAGATATGAGCCGTACATCCAAGAACGATCCTCGCCTCGAGGCATATGCAACCGTTGATGAAGCAAATTCAACGATAGGAGTCGTTCTGGCAACTGATGAATTAGCTGAGGATGTTCGCGCACTCCTAGTTCGAATTCAAAATGACCTTTTCGATGTGGGTGCAGATCTTTGTACACCTGTCGTTGATGCACCTGCCTTTGAACCACTTCGAGTTCTGGAATCACAGGTTATCTACCTAGAGGAAGCAATTGATAAGTACAACGCAGACCTTGAATCGCTTCGCTCATTTGTTCTTCCATCTGGCACACCGGCTGCTGCACACCTGCATGTTGCTCGCACAGTTGTTCGTCGTGCAGAGCGTCGTACGTGGGCTGCAATTCACGCATTCGGTGGCGGAGTAAATCCTTTAACCGCTAAATACCTCAATCGCTGTTCAGATCTACTCTTTGTGCTTGCACGCGTTGCAAATAAAGAGATTGGTGATCAGCTCTGGGTGCCTGGGGCTAACCGTTAATTCCTAAAGCCTTGCATTATCGGCGTATATAGGTGTTGCTTGGAACTGTCTCGGTCGTTGCATCTTGATGACAGGTGATGGATGTTGGGACAACTGCGATCGTTCCCGAATAGAGCTCACCTGACGGCAACACTAAAGTGACGATTTCTTTCGGTAAAGATTTCTTAGCGAGTGTACGTAACATCCCCATAGTTAAGAATGACCCAGCAATATCTGGGTTTGGCGTAATGACTTTGGATTCGATCTCCCAATAGACGCAGCCAATTAATGAAGCAACCTGTAGACGACCACAAGAGAACTCTTTACATGCAGCAACTGCCTTAGCAAGTGAGATATTGCCAGCTGCCACATTCATCATGATTTCAACAGATGGTGTTCTGTAATAAATGTCGTCCATCACTTTATAGCCAGCAGGTGGCCACTTTGGTGGAGGAGATGGAGCTAAAGACTTTTTCTTCTTTTTTGCCGGTGCCTTCTTTGTTGGCGTTGCCTTCTTTGTTGCAGTTGGTTTTGCCGATGTCGTTGCCTTCTTTGTTGGCGTTGATTTAGCGGTAGGTGTTGCTTTGGATGTTGCCTGAGCTGTTGGTTTGGAGCTCGGCGTCGGTGTTGGACTCTTCGTTGCAGCAAGGCTCTGGCTGGGTATCAGCGCAAATACAAGTGCGAAAACTAGAGCCGCGCGCTTCATCGATCGCTCCATCTAAAGGTGCGAAGAGATAGAACAAGGCCAATCACAAGCCAGATTGAAATCACTGCAAATGACTTGCCAATCTCCCACTGGCCAGCTACTTCTTGTGAAGCAAAAGAATCAGGCAGAAAAACAGATCGCATCGCCTGTGTCATCCACTTTAATGGGAATATCGCACCCACCTGCTGCATCCATGAAGGTAGTTGGGTAAAGATAAAGAAGACTCCGCTAATAAATTGCAGAACAATCACAACGGGGGAGACGACGGCAGATGCACCACGGCCACTCTTAGGGATGGCAGAGAATGCGATTCCAAGCGTTGTCGAAGCTGCGCTTCCCCAGATAATCAACCAGGTAAAGGTGAACCACTTATATGGATCGGTGGGTAGATCTACGCCAAAGAATGCAACACCAGCTGCAAGTAAGAGGATTACCTGAATCAGCATCGTTGCAAAGACTAAGATTGATTTTCCAATGAAGTAACTTGCAGCAGCCATCGGAGTTCCACGAAGGCGTTTGAGTGATCCAAATTCGCGTTCAATAGGAATCATGATGGCAAGGTTTTGAAACCCTGAATTTACGAGGCCTGATGCAATCATTCCTGCGACGAAGTACTGGCTAAAGGTCACACCTGGAGCAATTGATTCAGAAAATACCGATCCAAAGATTGCAAGCAAGATCAGAGGGAATGCGATGGTGAATACGACAGATTCGCGTTGGCGCATGAATTGTCTGATTTCAATATTTCCACGTAGTAAGCCGAGCTTCCACATTGATGGAGTCTTATCTTTGGCAATTCTCTTACTCATCTTCGCCTCCGATCATTTCGAGGTAGATATCTTCAAGAGTTGCTCGCTTAACGATGAGCTCTGGCACTTCGCCACCAAAACGTGATGAAAGTTCTGCAACGAATGCGGTGGGGTTAAGTGCTTTCTCGCTCTTGACAACGCCGCCTTCTCGCCATGAAACCTGTGCAAGTGATGTTGCTCGTCCGCCAAGTTCGGCAGGGGTTGAGACTTCAATGATCTGACCTTTATTGATCACAGCAACGCGATCTGCCAGAGCTTCTGCCTCATCAAGATAGTGCGTGGTCAATAAGATAGTGCGGCCCTCGTCTTTGAGCGTACGAATCAGAGTCCAGAAATCACGACGTGCTTTGGGATCAAATCCGGTCGTTGGCTCATCAAGGAAGAGCAGTTCAGGATTGCCGATAATTCCAAGTGCCACATCTAGACGACGGCGTTGACCGCCAGAGAGGGTGCGCACAAGAGCGCTAGCCTTTTCACGTAATCCAACTGCTTCGATCACTTCTTCAACGTTGCGGGGATTTGAGTAATAATGAGAGAAGTGCTCAATACTCTCAGCGACTGTGAGATCGCCAGCATCGTTACTTGATTGCAGAACGATTCCGATTCGATTGCGCCATTGACGAGCTGAAATGCCACCGATTGCGGGATCGGTATCGAGAACCTTCACATCACCGCTATCACGCTCACGAAATCCTTCAAGAATCTCAACTGTAGTTGATTTACCAGCGCCGTTGGGGCCAAGGAGGGCGAAGATCTCGCCTTGGGCCACAGAGAGATCTACGCCATTGACAGCTGCGAGCTCTCCATAGGATTTCTTCAGCCCCTTGACCTCAATCACCTGCTTCATAAGTGTCACTGTGCCACATCGGGGGCAAAAGTGCGAGAAAATAGAGCATGAGCCCGCGCCGGAACTACCCCAAGAAAAGAAAATCAGGCAGCGATGATGAGTACCGTGAGATAAATCCCTCAAATCAAAGTTTTGAAGAAGATGACGATGGTTTATGGATCGTGCGAAAACTCACAGGCTCTGCGGCAACAAAACCATATCGCTGTCCTGGTTGCGATCAATTAATACCAATGGCTACTCCACACACAGTTGCATGGAGAGATGGTGAGGAAGATCTACGTCGCCACTGGCATAACATTTGTTGGACCAAGCGACATCATCGTCGCCCAAAAAACTTCTAACCCAGACGACCCTTTAGAATCTTATTGAGGCGCACTATTAATTTATCGTTGCCTGCAGTTCGTCTGAATGAAGTGAAGGCTACAGGTAGATGAAAACGCGTACGAACCACACTTCGGGCATATGTAAATTCAAGGATTCCTTCAGGACCATGAATGCGGCCATAACCACTATCTTTTACTCCACCAAATGGAACTGATGCAACGGCGGCAAATGAGATCACAGAATTTATTGCGACCATTCCGCAGTGAAGAGAACGTGCGATCTTCTTACCATTTCGCTTTGACCATACCGATGCACCAAGGCCATAACGTGAAGCATTTGTAAGGGCAATAGCCTCCTCCATTGAAGTGACACGATTGATGGCAAGGGTCGGCCCAAAAGTCTCTTCTGTCATTGCAGTGGAATCCTCTGGAACATCTGCCAGGATCACCGGGTCAACAAACGGTGCATGCACCGATTCGACGCCGCCCAGCAGTACTTTTCCGCCTCTTTTAATTGCATCTTTTATATGGCCTTCAATGATTGCCAGCTGCTTGGGCATTGTGGCGGGCCCGTAATTGCCAACACCTGGTGCACCAGGTTTGATGTCAGATGCAATACGAAGACAGTGGTCGATGAATTGATCTGCAACATCATGATGAACGTAGACGCGTTCTGCACCGATGCACGTTTGGCCGGCGTTAGACATCGCAGACCAGATTGTGGCATCGGCGGCTCTCCTTAAATCTGCATCCCTATCAACAATCACCGGGTCTTTTCCGCCGCATTCAAGGACAACCGGAGTCATCGACAGCGCACATGTCGCCGCAACACGCTTTGCTGTTGCTGTTGATCCAGTGAATGCCAGCTTGTCCACACCGCTTTCGCAGAGGAATTTTCCAGTTTCACCCAAACCGGTAACGCAGATGAGTACATCGTTGAGCCCAGTTGCAGCTAAGAAAGTATCGGCTAAGAATTTACCGACCGCCGGAGTGTATTCACTTGGTTTGAAGACAACAGTATTTCCAGCGGCAAGTGCATATGAGATTGAACCCATAGGAGTAAAGACAGGGTAATTCCAAGGGCCAATGACTCCGACGACTCCTACAGGAGATCGTTCAACGGTTGCTGACATGTTTGCCATCAGCACACCAGGTGATCGATGTGAAGTGCGCATAATCTCTTCGGCATTACGAGCCGCCCAACCAAGGTGTGAAATGGCAAGCGATGCTTCTAACGTTGCATCACTAGTTGGCTTTCCAGTTTCCAATGAGACGACCTCTACCAAATCGTCGATATTCTCCAATAGGTAGCTACTCCATTTCAGGAGCGCCTTCTTGCGCCCTTTGAAATCCATAGCCTGCCAATATGGAAAAACTACACGTGCACTGGCAACTGCTTGGTTGACTTCTACCTGTGATGCAATTGCATGGCAAGCGATAATTTCACCGGTAACCGGATTGAAGGATTCAATTGTACTCATAGGTGAAGACTAGACTGGTGGACATGGCGCAACCAATACGTCCGAGCACTGTGTTGCCGGCAATCCGTACTCCTTTTACGGTAACGACCGCTGACGGTCAGATTCTGATTGGTGAGATTGCATCCCCGATTGAAGGAGAGTTAGACCCAGCAATCTTGATGCTTCATCCCAATCCCGTTGGTGGCGGAATGATGGATTCACATATTTATAAGAAGGCCGCTAATCGACTTCCGGCCATGGCCGGAATTACTATCGTTCGATTTAACACTCGTGGAACCACCAGCGAAGCAGGCACCAGTACTGGAAACTACGATGAAGGTGTTAACGAAAAACTCGATGTCGAAGCGATGATCACATATTGCTATGAAATTTTAGGAATTAAGGATCTCTGGGTGTGTGGGTGGTCATTTGGTACCGATCTGGCGCTGAAGTATGCACGCGATCCACGGATCAAAGGTCTCATTTTGCTGAGTCCTCCGCTTAAGTACTCCGAAGAATCTGATTTAGATTTCTGGGCCAGCGACCCTCGCACAATCACTGCTCTCATTCCTGAATTCGATGATTACCTCGTTCCGAGTGAGGCACGAAAAAGATTTGCACGAATTAGGCATATGAATTTGATCGCAGTCGATGGCGGAAAACATCTTTGGGTAGGAGAGCCTGCAGTTCACCGCGTACTCACTGAGATTACTAAAGTGGTCGCACCAGAGCGTTTACCACTTGCCCAAGAGATTGCTGATTAATTCTTCTCTGTTTGAGGAAAGACAACTTCTTCTAGTATTAAGATGATGGAAGCGGCTATAGGTACAGCGAGCAATCCACCGATGAGACCTAATAGTGATGTTCCAAGTAAGGCCGCAATAATCGTCACAGCTCCTGGAACATTAAGCGCCCGTTTCATAATGCGTGGGGTGACTACATAGTTTTCGATCTGCACATAGACGACATAAGCAATTAGAGCAATTACGCCATACAGTAATGATTGAGTGAGAGCAATGAGGGTCACAATCGTGCTCCCAATATAGTGGCCAATCAAAGGGATAAATCCACAGACGAGAACTATCATTGCTATTGCAAATGGCGATGGTAAATCTAAGATAAAGCTGAGAATTAAGACAAATATCGCTGCCATGAAGGCGATTGCAATCTGGCTTCCCACAAAAGATCCGACTCGAGAAATAATCGCATGGGTTAATTTTGAAACTCGATCTCGACGGGTTGCAGGAACAAAGCGAAGACCAAAGGTGGTTGCTTGCGGAAGTCCAACAATAAAGTAGAGAGTCAAAATTAATACTGTAATTCCAGTAAAAGCCCCGGAGAGAACCGTCTTGCCCACGCCTACTACTCCGCCGAAGGCAGAGATAATTAACGTGCCGTCGGATGTAACTTCAGATAACTTCTTCTGCAAGGTATCGATGATTCCGAATTGGGAATTGAGGTCGGCAATAAGTGGATGAGATTCAAGATCCTTAAGTAAACCAGGAGCTGAACTGATAAGAGAACTACCTTGAGAAATAACTGGTGGAATGACAACAGCGATAAAGAATGTGACAAATGCAATAACGCCTACAAATATCGCCGCAACGGCGCTACCTCTAGACAGGCCACGCTTTTTTAGCATTTCAACGGCAGGGTTAAGACCCATCGCTAGATAAAGCGCTAACAATATAATCACGAAAATTTGACTTGCACTTGCCAGAGCGCGAAGTAAGACTATGGCGGTCAGCGCTCCAACAGTGGCTACAAAACCAAAGTAGAAAGGTTTGGTTCTGTTGATTGGAGCTCCGGCTACTCCGAATTCTTCTCTCTTTTCGTGTGACATATCTCTATTCTAAGTGGGAGGTCTTGCCAGATCAGGCTTTCATCCTTACTTAATGAGAGAATTCATGTATGGCGCTGCGAATAACTGGATTGGGTGAGGAAATTGCATCCGTTTCAGGATTGCCATGGCAGATCAGCCTTGAGCAATGGCCGGAGGATCCCAGCCTGACTGAAAAGCGCGGAATCTCGCGCCACATCGTACGTTTGGTCCATTCAACCAATGACCCAGAATCTGAAGTCTATGCAATCAAGGAGACGGTCTCAGAGTTTGCCAATCGAGAATATAAGGCGCTGCGAGAGTTAGCCCATCTTGGTGCACCGAGTGTTGAACCAATTGCGGTCATTGAAGGACGAACAGATGCCAACGGGGAAGAACTTCCTTGTGCACTTGCAACACGTTTTCTTCCTTTTTCGTTGCCATATCGTGTTCTCTTAAGTGGAAAAGATGTCACTGCTCAAGACATCACTTTAATGGCAAATGCACTTGCTCTCTTATTAGTTCGCCTCCACCTCCTTGGATTTTGGTGGGGAGATTGTTCACTTTCAAATACTCTTTTTCGAAGAGATGCCGAAGGTTTTGCTGCCTATCTTGTAGATGCTGAAACGGGAGAGTTTCAGAAGAATCTTAGTGACGGTCAGCGCGGACATGATCTTGAAATTGCACATTTTAATGTTGCAGCAGAGTTAGAAGACTTAGCTCTATCAGGCGTTCTCTATCCTGGTATGGATCCGATTCGCGCAAGTGATGCAGTAATGAAACGTTATCGTCGAATTTGGGCAACTCTAAAGGATCGACAAGTGTTAGATCCAAACGATCGCCATGCTGTAGAACGAGCAATGCGTCAACTTCATGACCTTGGATTTACCGTGGAAGAAGTTTCAGTGACTTTGGATGGTGATAACCAGAAACTCTTTTTCCAACCGAAATTGGTGGAAGCCGGATATCACCAGAACCGTTTACGCGAACTAGTTGGCCTTGAAACGCAAGAGTTGCAAGCCAAGAGATTGCTTGCATCCTTCGATCGATTTCGTGGACGTGAAAAACATCCCCATCCACCAATACATGAATCTGCAAAACGGTGGCTCAATGAAGTCTTCTATCCAACCGTCTCTCTTATTCCGGCAGAACTTCAAGGGCGGATCGAATCTGCTCAGTTCTTCCATGAAGCCCTAGAGCATCGCTGGTATTTGAGCGAAAAGGCGGGCCATGACGTGGGACTCGAGTTTGCAGCGTTATCCTATATTTCTGACGTTCTTCCAATGAGACGTGATTCGGGGATTGATATAGATGTCGCTACCTCCTAACTTCGGTCAGGCCTTTGATTTAAGTTCTCTTGGGAAGCCAGCGCCAACTGCTCAAAATATCGCATATGGCAAGGCTGTAACCAAAGAGAATCTAGCAACTGAATTTGTGGAACTTTCCATGACAAAACCTGTTGTCTTGCTTTGTTGGACAACCCGAGCGCCACAATCTTTTGAGACGTTAGCAATTCTCGACAAGCTCAACAAAGAGGATGAAGGGAAGTGGGAGTTAGGAAGCGTTGATGTTGATAGTGCACCTGAAGTTGCTAGCGCTCTGCAAGCGCGGACTGTTCCATATGCAGTAGCACTCATTGGCGGCCAGCCGATTCCTCTTTTTGAGCAAGCGTTGAGTGAAGGCGATATCAAATCTGTGATTACCAAGTTACTCACAATTGCTGCAGAACAAGGTATCGGGCAAGTACCAGAAGAGAAACTAGAACCAGAAGAAGCCGAAGCTTTGGCAGCACTTGAAGCTGGTGACCTACATTCGGCCGAAGATGCCTATAAGCGTTTTCTGGCGCGCAAGCCACAAGATCCTTATGCAAAGCTAGGCTTGGCACATACTCAATTGCAAATTCGCATAATGGATGTTGATCTAGCCGTGGCGATTGCAGATGCAAATGCCCATCCATCGGATATTGACTGCGCACTTGTTGCAGCCGATGTTGAAATTACTTCGGGAAGTGTTGAGCCTGCCTTTATTCGCTTATTGACTTTAGTCAAGGCAACCTCTGGTGAGGATAGAACTCGTATCAAAGATCGTCTCCTTGAACTATTTTCTCTTGTCGACCCAGCTGATCCACGTGTCATTAAGGCGAGAACGGAACTTGCAAATGCTCTCTTCTGACACCGGCCTCAGCGTAAAAGATGAGAAAAAGTATGTAGGAATACTTTTCTTTCTCTTTGCCGTACAAATTATGAGCTGGGTACCTAGGTTTCCTGAGGTAAAGGCAAATTTGGGTTTATCAAATGGTGAGTTTGGAACATATTTAAGTTTAGGTTCGATAGGCGCTGTAGCAGCCATGCTTACAAGTGGTCATTTAGTCCATAAATTTGGAGCCAGGAAAGTTTTGTTACTTTCAACTTTTAGCTTGTGTCTAGCCATCAGCGTCATTGTTCACTTACAGTCTGCTCCGATTTTCATTCTGGTAAATATAGTCAATGGAGCTTCAGTCTCTGCCTTCAATACCGCTTTGAATGCGCAAGCTTTTCATGCTCAGGATCGCGCAGGTGAGATGATCCTGAGCCGACAACACGGATATTGGACTGTCGGGGCAGTCATAACAGCGATTATCTCTGGCTTTATGATTGAGTTTGTTGGTATTGCTTTACACATTAATGTACTCAGTACCATTTTATTCTTTTCAATTTTATATATCATCAAAAAGTTGGGTCCAGAACTTATTACACCTAGCCCGGAAGATGAAAATGATTTTGGCGTAAAGGATCTCTTCACCTCTTTTCGAATCGATTATTTAGTTTCCGCAGCCCTGGTATGTGGCATTATGATCGAGTTCGCTACTGCGGATTGGTCTGCTATCTATACAAAGGAGACAATTGGAGTACGCGGCTCTCTTGCTACAGTGCCTTACATCCTCACCTTTACTGCAATGATCATCGGACGTTTGGGTCAGCATCGGCTTACTCCGTACATTCCCCTCCAACGGCTAGTCCAAATTGGAAGTCTTGTCGGGGGAATTGGATTTATCGGATTTATCACTGCATCTTCTCTCCTTGTTGACTATTCCAAGACGTTGGCCTATGTCTGTGCGCTCATTGGTTTTACGATTGGAGGATTTTGTTCAGCAATACTCTCTCCAACTTTCTTTACTGCGGCAAATAAGAGATCGCCGCAACCTAGTGCTGTTGTAGTTGGTCAAATGGGAGTTATAAATGCAATTTTAGTTTTATGTGTAAAAACTTTGATTGCGTGGACGGCTCAGTTAACTGGCTCCATCGCGATTGCCCTGATTATTCCAGGTTTGATGCTGATCTCTGTGGCCTTTATGTCCCGAGTAACTAAAGATATCTAGACTCTTTCAAGCCAGACTGTGGCCAGAGGCGGCACACGTAAATTAGTGTAGAGGTCAGTATCTGTATCCACAGCAAAAGATTGATTGACTACTCCGCTACCGCCAAAGGAAAGATCATCAGTATTGAGTACTTCGCGCCACACACCAGCTGTTGGCATGCGTAAGCGATAGCGCTCATGAGGAACTGGTGAAAAGTTTGTAATACATACGAGTGGAGTACCATCGTCAGACCAACGAGTAAATGCCAAAGTATTTGCTCCTGCATCATCATTGACTATCCAGCTAAAACCTTCAGGATTTGTATCTTTCTCCCAAAGCGCTGGATGACCTTTATATTCTTGATTGATTGCAGCGACAAGATCTTGTACTTGGCGATGTTCATCATATTCAGTCAAATACCATTGCAAGCCAGCGCTCTGACTCCACTCGTCATTCTGAGCAAATTCGCTTCCCATAAAGAGAAGTTTCTTCCCCGGATGCGCCCACATAAACCCATAGAGCGCTCGAAGAGTTGCAACTTTTTGCCAACGATCTCCCGGAAACTTGTTAACCAGTTGTCCTTTTCCATGAACTACTTCGTCATGAGAGAGTGGAAGCATAAAGTTTTCCGACCATGCGTAGAGAATTGAAAAAGTTACCTCATTGTGGTGATACACACGATGTACAGGCTCATGAGAGAGATATTGCAAGGTGTCATGCATCCAACCCATATTCCATTTGAAACCAAAACCAAGACCCCCTGATGAGGTATCTCGCGTGACGCCACCCCACGCGGTAGATTCCTCGGCGATCATCATGATTCCAGGGTGATTTCGGTAGGCGGTTGCAGTAGCTTCCTGAAGAAGTTGTACCGCCTCAAGATTTTCACGTCCCCCGAATTTATTGGGTAGCCACTGGCCATCTTTTCGCGAGTAATCAAGGTAGAGCATCGATGCCACAGCATCTACTCGTAGACCATCGATATGGAATTCGGTAAGCCAATATAAGGCACTTGCTACAAGGAAGTTACGCACTTCATTTCGACCAAAGTTAAAGATGTATGTTCCCCAGTCAGGGTGCTCTCCTAAACGTGAGTCTGCATGTTCATACAGTGCGGTGCCATCAAAGCGGGCTAACGCCCATTCATCCTTCGGAAAATGGGCAGGGACCCAATCGAGAATGACACCGATTCCTGCAGCATGAAGTGCATCGACCAGAAAACGGAATTCATCAGGTGAACCAAAACGTGAAGTTGGTGCGAAGAACGAAGTTACTTGATATCCCCATGATGGACCGTATGGGTGCTCTGTCACTGGTAGAAACTCCACGTGAGTAAAACCTTGTTTGCCCACGTAATCAACTAGTTCAACGGCAAGGTCTTTATAGTTCAGACCTAACTTCCATGAACCAAGATGTACTTCATAGACGCTCACTGGTGATTTCCATGGTTGAAACTCTGCACGTGCAGCCATCCAGTCTTGATCCTGCCACGAGTGTGTTGACTCAGTAACAACAGATGCGGTCAATGGCGGAGTCTCTGTCGCTTGCGCAAGTGGATCTGCATGATCAACCCACGTTCCATGGATTGTGCAGACAGCAAACTTGTAGCGCGTGCCAACTCCGATACCAGGAATAAATGTCTCCCAGATTCCAGTGGAACCAAGTCTGACCATGGGATGAGTGTTCTTATCCCAGAAATTGTGGTCACCAATCAAGCTGACGGCATGTGCGTTGGGAGCCCAAACTGAAAATGCTGTGCCTAAAACTTGGTCATCATTATCACGTATCAGGTGTGCACCAAGAACATCCCACAAACGCTCATGACGGCCTTCGGCGATGAGGTGGAAATCTAATTCACCAAGAGTTGAGTGGGGATTGAGAAAGGTAACAGGCGAGATAAATTCGACAGGAGCGCTCTCTTGGTTCTTCTTAAAGAACTTCGAGAAGTAAGACACTAGAGATTCACCGCCATGATGTGAGCGACTTTTCCAACCGGACGGTTGGGATCTAGTCGTACGAAGGAATGAGGATCCCACTCGTACTCTGCGCCGTCAATAAGATCTCTGACTTTAAATCGAGAATCTTTAAGGCCGAGCGCATTCATGTCCCAACGGATTGTTGTCTCTTGTGCGTTGATTGGGTCGAGATTAACTGTTACCAGAATGAGATCATTTCCTTCGCGTTTACTGTAAGCGATTATCAAATCGTTATCGCAATGGTGAAAGACAAGATTGCGAAGACGAGCGAGGGCTACATGCTTCTTGCGTATCTCGTTGAGTTTGGCAATAAAGGGGGCCAGGGTGACCTGCATCTTCTCTGCACCTGCCCAGTCGCGAACCTTAATCTCGTACTTTTCTGAATCCATATACTCCTCGCCACCATCTTTAAAGCGGCGATGCTCAAAGAGTTCATACCCGGCATACATTCCCCATGAGGGGCTGAGGGTACTGGCCAGAACTGCACGCAGAGCAAAGATTGCAGGATTTCCGGATTGCAGATGGAAGGGCAAAATATCTGGAGTATTGACCCAGAAATTTGGTCTGAAAAAAGCAGAAGTATGGCGCGAAACTTCCGTCGCGTACTCAGTTAACTCAGCTTTGGTTGTGCGCCATGTGAAATATGTATAAGACTGATGGAATCCTGCTTTGCCTAGAGCATGCATCATTGACGGACGGGTAAATGCCTCTGCCAAAAAGATAACATCAGAGTTTTCAGCGTTGATGATTGACATAACATCTTGCCAAAAACCAACTGGCTTTGTGTGTGGATTATCAACACGGAATATAAGCACACCTTTTGACACCCATAGACGAATAATTCGTAGAACCTCGTTGAGAATGCCTTGATAATCAATATCAAAGTTGATGGGATAGATATCCTGATATTTCTTAGGTGGATTCTCCGCATAAGCAATCGATCCATCAGGACGAGTCGTAAACCACTCTGGGTTGCTCTTCACCCAGGGATGATCAGGAGATGCCTGAAGCGCTAAATCCATCGCAATATCAATATTGTGTGAACGCGCAACTGAGATGAAATCTTCAAAATCCTTCATCGTGCCAAGCTCTGGATTAATTGCATCGTGACCCCCTGCTGCACCGCCAATTGCCCATGGAACACCGGGATCAGATTCACTTGGATTTAAGGTGTTGTTCTTACCTTTGCGGAAAGTTTTTCCGATTGGATGGATCGGTGGAAGGTAGAGAACATCAAAGCCCATTGCAGCAACGGCTGGAATGCGAAGGGCGGCAGTTTTAAATGTGCCGGAAGTGATCGTGCCCTTGGCATCAATCGTAGCACCTTCACTGCGCGGGAAGAACTCATACCAAGCGCCAATCAGCGCTTTCTCGTGATCTGCTCGCACTGGAATTGCATGTGATCGAGATTGAAGACGGCGCAGAGGATTGCTAGCAAAATATTCTTTGATTTCGGCAGTTGCACTCTGTGAGAAGCGATTGGCCGGAGCTAATTTTTTGTCTCCCAGGGCTTTAATCGCAGGTGCGAGAAGTTTCTTAGCAGATGAATCTTCCTTAAGTTTTGCTTCAAAGATCTCAAGACCAATTGCGCAACAGAGCTCTGCATCTATATCTGCAGGAATCTTGATCTCACTATCGTGATGCCAAGTAGCGAAGGGATCATCAAAAGACTCAATGACATAAGTGAAGTCACCGCGAGCAGGAATCCTTATCCAGGTGCTGAAACGATCACTGCCATGGCCATGATCGCGCATTCGTGTGCGTGATAGTTCTACACCGTTGCGATCAAAGAGAAGGACATCGGCACCAAGTGCATCATGACCTTCTCGAAAAATTGTGGCGCTTACCTCAATCTCTTCGCCTGCAATTGCCTTGACTGGGATAAACTCCCCACCAAAGAAGACCGACGGATTGATGTCGGTGATGGGGATGCGATTGATCATGGAGTCTTTAGCTGATGAATCAGCCGGATCCTTCGGTATTTCCCGGATCAGCAGCCGAAATGTCATCGAGTCGGTATTTGTTCAGAGCTTCTTGCACGACTGACTCTTTCACTTCTCCAGATTTGGCAAGTCGAGCAAGAGTAGCAACGACGATTGATTCTGCATCAACCTTAAAATGGCGACGAAGAGCACCGCGAGTATCGGAAAGACCAAATCCATCAGTTCCCAGCGAGACAAAGTCTTGTTCGACCCATGGTGCGATCTGATCTTGCACTGTACGCATGTAATCACTCACTGCAATTACCGGGCCGCTTGCACCTCGGAGACGATCACTGATGTAAGCGTTCTTCTTTGCAGATGGATGGAGCATGTTATGACGATCAACTGCAAGACCATCACGACGGAGTTCATTCCAGGATGTAACAGACCAGACGTCAGCACTGACTCCCCAATCTTTTTGGAGAAGTTCCTGCGCCTTTAGCGCCCAGTTAACTGCAACACCAGATGCCAAAATCTGTGAATTCTTCTTACGCTGACGCTCACCAGAGCGGAAAAGATAAATACCCTTTAAGAGACCTTCAACATCCAAGTTGGCAGGTTCTTCTGGATGTTGATAGGGCTCGTTGTACAC
>JBJTKU010000014.1:0-4488 GCA_046096605.1 Candidatus Planktophila sp.
AAAGATAACCCAACTCAACACCGCGCTCATCAAAGAACCAGCAATAACAGCAACGATGGCAATATTTTGAAGATCAGGATTGCTAAAGGCGAGATCTGCAATAAAGATCGCCACGGTAAATCCAATACCTGCAGCACTTCCCGTCGCCACTAGTTTCGATAGCGGCGCACCTTCGGGAAGGGTTGCAATCCCGCTGCGCGCCGAAGCTTTTGCAGCAAGAACAATTCCGAGTGGCTTTCCAATGACCAGACCAACAAATATTCCCCATGCGATTACAGATCTAACAGCCTGTGAAAGTGAATCAGAGTTTAAGACAACACCAGTATTTGCAAAGGCAAAGATGGGAACGACTACAAAGGTAGACAGTGGAGGCAACTTGGCTTCAAGGTATTCGATGTATGAGACTGATCCATCATCCTCATCTTCAAAATCGGCATCTGGCTTTTCGATATGAGGTGTGAGCAATCCAAGGATTACTCCTGCCAATGTGGGATGGACACCGGTTCTGTAGAGGCAGTACCAAAGGGTGGCGCCACAGAGAATGTAAAGGTAAATCGAGGTGACACCGGTTCGCTTCAGCAAGACAATCAAGGCGATAGCGATGAGGCCTGCCAGCAACCACGAGTACGCAATCCCAGTTGAGTAGACAAAGGCGATAATCAGAATCGCGCCGATATCGTCAATGACGGCCAAGGCCAGAAGGAATGAACGCAGGGAGAGAGTGACAACTGGCCCCATCATCGCAAGTAAACCAACAGCCAGAGCTATATCCGTTGCAACTGGAACGGCCCAACCTTCAGGTGCTTGTCTACCTGCGATTGCTAGATAGATACCAGCAGGAAGGGCCATACCACCAACTGCTGCAATAAATGGCATCGCCGCCTTTTTGATAGATGAGAGATGACCCGAGACAAGTTCACGTTTAATCTCAAGACCTACGACGAAGAAGAAAATTGTCATCAAGCCATAGTTGATGACCTTAAGAGTCGTAAGAGCTAAATGAAATTTTCCTACGTTAATCTCAAAACCTTTTGCTAGAAGGTCGAAGTAACGATCTGAGAGAGGGGAGTTAGCAACGATTAAACCCAGCGCAGCAGCCAGAATGAGAAGAGTGCCTGAAGACGATTCTTTGTGGAGAAACTCTCTCAGCGGAGAAATCTTGCGCGTCATGGGCAGAGTCTATCTCTGCGGGATTCAAAGACAGGGGGAATAAGAAACCCTCGCCACTAGATGTGACGAGGGTTCCTGGCAATCTACCTAGTTATTTTAGATATCGAAGTAGAGCTCGAACTCTGCTGGATGTGGACGAAGACGTACGTAATCAACTTCTTGCTTACGCTTCCACTCGATCCATGTTGAGATGAGGTCTTCGCTGAAAACACCACCCTGTGTGAGGAATGCATGATCTGCTTCCAGGCTATCAAGAACAGCATCAAGTGATCCTGGAACCTGAGGAATTGCGCGAGCTTCATCACCCTCGAGTTCGTAGAGATCTTTATCAACTGGGGCAGGTGGCTCGATCTTGTTCAAGATTCCATCGATGCCGGCCATGAGCATTGCTGCAAATGCCAGGTATGGGTTTGATGATGGATCTGGGCAACGGAATTCGATGCGCTTTGCCTTTGGACTTGATCCTGTAATTGGAATACGAATACATGCAGAACGGTTACGCGCTGAGTACACAAGATTTACAGGAGCTTCGTACCCTGGAACAAGACGGCGATACGAGTTCACGGTTGGGTTTGTAAATGCAAGAAGAGATGGCGCATGCTTAAGAAGTCCACCGATATACCAACGTGCCACATCTGAAAGATCGCCATATGTGCCAGCTTCAAAGAAGAGTGGCTTGCCATCTTTCCAGAGGGATTGATGAACGTGCATACCTGAACCATTGTCACCGAAGAGTGGCTTTGGCATAAAGGTTGCGGTCTTGCCACCTTCCCATGCAACGTTACGGATGATGTACTTAAACTTCATCAGCTCATCGCCTGCAGTAAGAATATCTGTGAAGCGGTAGTTGATCTCCATCTGACCAGCCGTTCCTACCTCGTGGTGAGAACGCTCGACTTGCAGACCGGCGCGACCGAGTTCCATCACCATCTCATCGCGAAGATCTGCAAATTGATCTGTAGGTGAGACGGGGAAGTATCCGCCCTTAATTCGTGTGCGGTATCCACGGTTTGGAGTTCCATCTGAATCTGCAACGATGCCGGTATTCCAAGCGCCTTCGTAAGAATCGATGTGGTGATACGCCTCATTCATACCGGTCTTGAAGCGAACAGCATCAAAGACATAGAACTCAGCCTCTGGAGCAAAGAATGCTTGATCGGCAATACCTGTAGATTTCAAGTAATCAACAGCCTTCTTGACGACACCACGTGGATCGCGTGAATAAGGTGTGTTATCGGTTGGGTTATGTACTGAGAAAATGATGATCAGAGTCTTCTCAAGACGGAAAGGATCTAGATAGGCAGATTCTGGAACCGGAAGAAGTTTCATATCGGATTCATGGATTGATTGGAATCCACGAATAGACGAGCCATCAAACATCAATCCATCTGTGAAGACAGCCTCATCAAATGACTCAACTGGAACGTTGAAGTGATGTTGAATTCCTGGAAGATCGGTAAAGCGAACATCAACAAGTTTGACATCTTCCTTCTTGATGTATGCAAAGATTTCTTGCGCATTCTTAAACATGGAGTACTCCGATTTTTCTTGTGATTTCTGTGAGACGCTCGGCTCTGAAGTCTCTTCAAGATGGCATAACCCTAGATCCAGTAGGTAAAAAAGGCATCATCGCCGTGTTACATCCTTGTTACATCAGCCTCGGATAGGCTTGATGCTATGGCCTTTGATGATCTCGATCCTCGCTACCCACGGGTGAGCCAAGGCCGGCGCATGCTCGGACTGCTCATCGACTGGGGTATGTGTTATGCAATCGCAGTGGGCTTCTTCTCCGAGATCGGCCGCCTCTCGACTGCGCCAACGATCACCATAATTTTCTTCGCTCAATACTTGCTCTTTGCCTCCCTCGGAGGAGCAACTCCTGGTCACCGCATCGTTGGCCTCAAGATAGTCCGCTTCTCAGATGGGCAGATGCCAACTCCGGTTCAAGCGCTGATCCGAACAGTCTTGCTTGTCATCGTCGTAACAGCAATCACCTTCGATCAGAATGGCCGCGGAATCAACGAGCGTTTAAGCAATACCGTGCTTGTGAAGACTCGTTAAAAATTAACGCTTTGGAACACGAATGTTCTTTGGAATTGGCCCCTTCGGAATAGGCATAGACATACCGCCAACTGCTTTAAGGCGAGCACGCACTTCTCGCATCTGGTGAGCTGAAAGTGATTTCTTAAATTTTCCTACATGCTTTTGAAGTTTGCGTAGCGGAACCTGTCCTTCGCCATCACCAACCCAGATTTCATAAATCGGAACACCGGGTGCAAAGCGCTCTGCATCCTTGCGAGCAGATTGGAGAAGTTGACGTGTTGCGATGGATCCTTCAGCAGTAAGCACAATTCCCGCGCGACCGACGCTGCGGTGGACCATATCTTGATTCTTATTAACAGCAACGGCTGGAGTTGTAGTCCAACCTTTTCGGATAGCCATCAAGACACTGGCTGCAGCACCAAGTTGTCCTTCAACGCTGGCAAAGCTAGCGCCAAGAGCGATGCGAGAGAAGACAAAGAGTGCAGCTAGCGCTGCAAGAGGAAGAGAGATAAAGCCAAGATAGTACGGATGGTCAATAGCGAAACCAACCCCAACACCTGCTGCCAGGACAGTGATGAAAATCAGCGCAAGAAGGCTTCCAATCCACGGCTTAACACTCTTAGTCAGCGAGTAGGCATCACGGATTGCTTTAAAGCGGGGTTCTCTGATCTTTGGCTCTTTTTTCTTCTTCTTAAACATGAGCGTCAGTTTAGGGGAGCAGGGGCAGTTCCACCAAGACGAACTGGCGCCCAGCGAGCACCTTCATGGCTATCTGGATACGCAGATTGCACTTCGAGCAAGAGCTCACTCATTGCCTTTCGCAATTGTGCCTCACCCTCTTCTACGCTGGAATCTCGTGCGAAGAAGAGAGGCTTGCCAAAGGTTACCGATATCGGAAATTTATTTCGCCTGAGATTTCGTTTTACTTTCTTAGTCCACAGCCGCTGGGAACCCCAGACTATTGTCGGAATCACAGGAACACCCGCACCCATTGCAAGGCGAACAGCCCCTGATTTAAATTCCTTTAATTCAAAACTTACAGAGATGGTTCCTTCCGGAAAAATACCAATAATTTCACCTGATTTAAGTGCACGAAGTGCTGCGACAAAAGATGCAGAGCCACTTGAACGATCGACGCTGATGTGGTGCATTCCGCGCATTAAGGGACCGGCAAATTTATTCTCAAAGATCTCTTTCTTAGCCATAAAGCGGACGTAGCGCTTAACTGTGAGAGCGGCGGTTCCAATGAGTGCAAAGTCGAGATAACCCACATGG
>JBJTKU010000015.1:0-11916 GCA_046096605.1 Candidatus Planktophila sp.
GCTAAGAAGGCAGCTCCAAAGCGCCGCAAGAAGGCAGCTGCTAAGAAGGCAGCTCCAAAGCGCCGCAAGAAGGCAGCTGCTAAGAAGGCAGCTCCAAAGCGCCGTAAGAAGGCAGCAGCGAAGTCAGCAGCTGCTCCAAAGAAGCGTCGCAAGAAGGCTGCATCAAAGAAGGCTGCACCAGCTGCAGCTCCAAAGAAGCGCCGTCGCAAGAAGGCAGCAGCTAAGTAATACATTACTTATAAAAAACCCCCGGCGTTTGGTCGGGGGTTTTTTATTTATTGAAAAATAAATTACTCCACTGGATTTTTACGCAATCCCTCTTCAACACGAGAGAAAATTTCTGCCAATACTTTCTGGTCTTCCTTACTTAAGAGATCAACACAGCGAGTGCGAACACTATCTACGTGATCCGGGGCGGCAGCAACGATGGCCTTCCAGCCCTTGGGGGTCATCACTGCAAAGAATCCGCGCTTATCATTGGGACATGCCTCGCGGCGAACCCAGCCGGCCTTCTCCATCACCTTCATTCTGTGGGAAAGACGCGAGCGAGAGAGCATGGCAACATCTGCCAATTCGCTCATACGCATTCTGCGATCGGGGGCATCGCTGAGCTGGGCCAAGATTTCATAATCGGGCATCGATAATTCGTGGTCTTCTAAATCGGCGTCGAGGGCTTCCAGCAAGCGCCGACTTGCAACGATATAGCGACGCCAAGCAGCCATCTCCATTGGGTTTAACCAACGAGGTGGGGTAGCGTTTTCTCGTGCCATAAGGCGATGATACGCCTACGGTTGAACTTTCAACTACTTAGAATCCAAGGAGTATGTCCCCTATGCCAGATATGTCAGAGCTCAAAAGCGGTATCGATACCTCGTCAATCGACCCAACGGTGCGCCTCGAGGATGACCTTTTCCGTCACTTCAACGGCATATGGCTCAAGGAATCTCTCATTCCTGAAGATCGCGCAACTGCTGGCGCATTTATGGATTTACGCAACGAGGCAGAGGTACAGGTACGTGCCATTATCGAGAGCGCAACTGGAAGCCCAGAAGCCCAGAAAATCACAGATCTCTATGCATCCTTCATGGATGAGGCTCAGATTGAAAAACTTGGCACAACTCCTATCGCAGCAGACCTGGCAAAGGTTGATGCCGTTGAATCGTTGAAGGATTTCATCTCGACGATGTCGTGGCTGGAAGCACGTGGTGCCAGCGGAGTAACAGATACTGCAATCTTTCCTGACATGATGGATTCATCATCGAATATTCTCTACATCCACCAAGGTGGCCTCTCTCTTCCTGACGAGAGTTACTACAAGGAAGATCAGTACGAAAGTATTCGCGTGGCATTTGTAGTCCACATGGAGAAGATGTTTACCCTCCTTGGAATTTCAGATGGTGCATCCAAGGCCCGCGAAGTCTTCGAGCTAGAGACCAAAATTGCCGCCCTGCACTGGGATCAGGTGCGCAATCGCGATGCCAGCCTTACCTATAACAAGATGACGGGGGCAGAACTCAACGCCCTCTCACCTGCCCTGAATTGGCCACTTTGGATCTCTGCCGGTGAAGTCCCTGCAGCGGCCTTTGAAAATGTCGTTATCGGACAACCCTCTTTCTTTGAAGGAATCTCACCATTAGTTGCAGCCTTTGATTCAGATCCGGCGATGAAGTCAGCGTGGAAGTCTTGGCTTTCCTGGCATGTCATCTCAGGAACAGCTGCATATCTGACATCTGAAATCGTCAATGAGAACTTCGCCTTCTATGGCACCACTTTGTCTGGTACACCTCAACTGCGTGAACGTTGGAAGCGCGGTGTGGCTCTTGTTGAGTCAAGCCTTGGAGAAGCAGTCGGAAAGATCTACGTCGAACGCCACTTCCCACCTGCAGCTAAAGCGCGCATGGAAGTGCTGGTTGCAAATCTGATCGAGGCATACCGACGCAGCATTAACGGACTTGATTGGATGAGCCAGGCGACTAAGACCAAGGCGATTGCCAAGTTGGAAAAGTTCCGTCCGAAGATCGGTTACCCAGATAAGTGGCGAGATTATTCAGCGCTTGAAATCACTGCAGATGATCTCTTTGGAAACCTCGCCCGTGTCACCAAGTTCGAACGTGACTTCGCGCTCGCCAAGATTGGAAAGCCTGTCGATCGCGATGAATGGCATATGACCCCTCAGACAGTCAACGCTTATTACAACCCGCTTGGAAATGAGATCGTCTTTCCTGCAGCAATCTTGCAGCCACCATTCTTCGGCCTTGATGTCGATGATGCCGCCAACTACGGTGCAATCGGTGCTGTCATCGGCCACGAAATTGGTCACGGCTTTGATGATCAAGGATCGAAATTCGACGGCGATGGCAACATGGTCGATTGGTGGGTCGATATTGACCGTGCCGAATTCGAAAAGCGGGCAAATGCTTTGATCGCCCAGTACAACGAACTTGTTCCAGATGGCACTCCAGACCTGACGGTAAACGGTGCGCTCACCGTGGGTGAAAATATCGGCGACCTCGGCGGGCTAACAATTGCATTGAAGGCTTATGAAATCGCACTTGATGGAAGAGAGCCTGCAGTAATTGATGGCATGAATGGTTATCAGCGCCTCTTCCTGGCGTGGGCTCAAGCCTGGCGTGGCAAAGTCCGCCCAGAAGAATTGCGCCGCCGGATAGCCACAGATCCGCACTCACCTGCAGAATTTCGTTGCAACCAGATAGTGCGCAACATCCCTGCCTTCTATTCAACATTTGGCATCACCAAAGATGATGCGCTCTGGCTAGATGAGGATAAACGCGTTGCCATCTGGTAACGGATTTTCATTTACTATTTCACACGCCCCTGATAAATCATTGGCGCGTGCAGGAACAATTTCAACCCCACATGGCGATATTGCAACGCCTGCATTTATCCCAGTCGGTACCAAGGCGACTGTAAAAGCTGTCTTGCCAGAGACAATGAAGGACCTTGGTGCACAAGCACTACTTTCCAACGCCTATCACTTGTATCTGCAGCCAGGTCCTGATGTATTAGATGAGGCTGGCGGGCTAGCGCGTTTTATGAATTGGCCAGGGCCAACCTTTACCGATAGCGGTGGATTTCAAGTTCTCTCACTAGGTGTTGGTTTTAAAAAAGTCTTGGCGATGGATGCCCAGACTTTTAGATCCGATGAGGTCGTTGCCGGAAATAAAGAGCGCCTTGCCCATGTAGATGATGAAGGCGTGACCTTTAAATCTCATATCGATGGCAGCATGCATCGCTTTACCCCCGAAGTTTCGATGCAGGTTCAACATAAGATTGGTGCAGACATCATCTTCGCCTTCGATGAGTGCACCACTTTGCATAACACCCGTAAGTATCAAGAGAAGGCTCTTGAACGCACACGCGCATGGGGTGTGCGTTGCCTCGATGAACACCAGAAATTGACCGCAGAACGCTCTCAGAGGCCATATCAGGCCCTTTATGGGGTTATTCAGGGCGCGCAGTACGAAGATCTGCGCAAGAAGGCTGCAACCGATATGGCAGCCCTGCGTTCGAGTGATCCCGATAATCCCATTGCATTCGATGGCTTTGGTTTAGGTGGAGCACTCGATAAGAAAACTTTGGGAACAATCCTTACCTGGATGAATGAGATCCTGCCGGTCCAAAAGCCCCGCCACTTGCTGGGAATTGGCGCTCCTGAAGATCTCTTTGTCGGAGTTGAAAATGGCATTGATACATTCGATTGTGTTCTGGCATCGCGCATTGCCCGCACCTCTGCGGTCTACACAATGGAGGGGCGTTTTAACCTTTCAAATGCTGAATACCGTCGCGCCTTTGAACCTATCGATTCTGAATGCGATTGCTACACCTGCACCCATTACACCAAGGCATATCTCCATCACGTATTTCGTGGCAAAGAGATCATCGCAGCGACCCTTGCCACCATCCATAATGAAAGATTTATTGTTCGCCTAGTCGATCACATGCGGGCAACGTTGATCTCAGGAGATTACTTTGATTTTAAGGCTGAATTTTTGGGTCGCTACAAACATCTGTCTGGTCAGGCGCGAGATTAATCTCTAATTTCTTACTGCTTTTCCGATATTCTCCAGTCCATGGCCCTTAAAGGGTTGAAACTATTCTTTTGGTTCTGCGCTCTTTATAATCATGGAGATAGAACCGATAAAGGTTGCAGCAGAGCCTGCAGCCATCGCCACATGTAAAAGCTCCCAACCGAATTCAGCCATCTTTACCGTAAAGAGAAAGTAAGCGGCGCTAACGATCGCTAAAAAGACTCCCCACCCTTTCTTGCGCGAACGTGCCTCTTCGGGTGAGTAGGTGACAACTTCGGGAATCCACTTGGCGCGTTCACCGCAGGCTCGACATAGGGCGACATCTTTCTCGACGTTTCTGGCCCCACCGAGTGCAAAATCGTTCTCACCGATCTGAATCGGATTTGCCATACCTACTTGACCGACAATGCGTGGGGCAAAGTAGTGATCTGTGGAGTTGCATCGTGGGCACTGCCAATAACCAGGAGTAACTGTTGGACTCATACTTACCTACCTTCCTGGAATCAAGAGTACAAAAAAGGGCGCTACGTTGCTGCCACAACTACTTAGCAGCTAGACGTGCTTCGCGGCGAATACGCTGCTCAGCAGGATCTGGAACCGGAACAGCGGCAATAAGGCGACGTGTGTATTCGCTCTTTGGGTTCTTCAGGATCTGATCGCGATCGCCTACTTCTACTAGTAAGCCATTTTGCATTACTGCAATTCGGTGAGACAAGATGTCAACTACAGCCAAGTCGTGTGAGATGAACAAACATGCAAAGTTCAGCTTGCCTTGAAGCTCTTGCAATAGTTCAAGGAAGCGAGCCTGTACAGAAACATCAAGAGCAGATGTTGGTTCATCGGCAATCAATAAATCTGGTGTCAGCGCGAGCGCACGTGCAATACCGACGCGCTGACGTTGTCCACCTGAAAGCTCATGTGGGTAACGGTTGCGGTAGCTACGTGGAAGCTCAACCTGATCAAGAAGCTCTTCTACCTTTTGAGCAAGATCGGCACCCTTTGCTAAACCTGCCAAGAAAAGTGGCTCGCCAATTGATTCACCAATTGGAAGACGTGGGTTAAGGGATGAAGCCGGATCCTGGAAAACAATTCCGGTGTGACGACGGATAGATGACAATTGCTTTGGATCTGCACCAGCAATTTCCTTACCAACAATCTCGATACTTCCAGCCTTCACTGGAAGCAGACCGATGGATGCACGACCTACTGTCGTCTTACCTGAACCTGACTCGCCTACCAAGCCAACAATTTCGCCTGGATAGATTTCAAGGTTGAAGTCTTTAACCGCTGTAAATGCCGGTTGGCGACCACGCTTTGGATATTCTATGGTTACATCGGTTAACTTGAGAATCGGCGCTTGCTTGCCGCTCTCGGTATACGGAAGTTCACGCTTCTTGGATGATCCAAGTTTTGGAACTGCACCCAAGAGTTGTTTTGTATACGGATGCTGAGGATTATTGAAGATTTGGTCAGCAGTTCCATGTTCAACCGTGATTCCATCCTTCATAACAAGGATCTCATCTGCCATATCTGCAACCACGCCCATGTCGTGAGTGATCAATAGAATCGCAGAATTCAGCTTGTCCTTTAGACCACGCATAAGATCTAGGATTTCAGCTTGAACTGTTACATCCAGCGCAGTTGTTGGCTCATCTGCCACCAATAGCGCAGGATCGCATGCAAGTGCCTGAGCGATCATTGCGCGCTGACGTTGTCCACCTGAAAGTTGGTGTGGATACTTCAAAATCGATTGTTCTGGATTTGGAATATCCACCATAGCGATGAGTTCTAAAGCACGTGCATGTGCCTCTTTTGGACCCATCTCAAAGTGGTTGCGTAGCGTTTCAACAATTTGATATCCGATAGTAAAGAGCGGATTCAAAGCGGTCATCGGCTCTTGGAAGATGTAAGAAACCTCTTTGCCACGGAATTGACGAAGTACCGATGTCTTGGCGTTGAGCATCTCCTCGCCCTTAACCTTGATGCTTCCTTCCATGCGTGCATTTGATGCAAGCAAAGACATGAGACCGAGCGCTGTAGTTGACTTACCTGAACCTGATTCACCAACAATTGCAGTTACCTTGCCTGCGGCAAGTCCAAGATTCATGTCGATAACTGCTGGATACCAAACACCATCAACCCAGAAATCAACGTTGAAATCTGAAATTTCAAGAACGTTTTCTTGACTCATAATTAAGCACCTGCCTTAGTTTGTACTTTTGCCTGAAGGCGATCCTTCTTAGTAATTCGACGACGTTGACGAGGATCAAAAGCATCACGCAGACCATCACCAATGAAGTTAACGCAGAGTGCGATTGAAATAATAAAGAATCCTGGCCACCAGAAGAGCCATGGACGGGTCGTAAATGATGACTCATATTGGCTAATCAATAGACCCAATGAAACATCTGGCGCAACCACACCAAAACCAAGGTATGACAAAGCCGTTTCAGTAAGAATCGCT
This sequence comes from Candidatus Planktophila sp., assembly GCA_046096605.1. Taxonomy (GTDB): domain Bacteria; phylum Actinomycetota; class Actinomycetes; order Nanopelagicales; family Nanopelagicaceae; genus Planktophila. Next base: position 6,514 of record JBJTKU010000015.1, read on the forward strand.
CCAGCCATAATCAATGTAACCGCCACGATGATCTGACCAACTGCGTTAGGCAAGATGTGCTTGAAAGCGATTCGCAGATTTGAGGCACCTGCAACACGAGCTGCATCGACAAACTCCATCTCGCGAAGTTGCAAGAACTGAGCTCGGACCAGACGGGCTAATCCCGTCCATCCCAAAATTCCAAGGAACAGAGCCAGGAACACTGGTCCTACTTTTCCAGCAGCCTTACCGATTACTGCGGCAATTATGATTGTTGGAACGGTCTGAATGAAGTCAACTAGACGCATCAGAACCGCGTCTACGCGCTTACCGTAGAAGCCCGCGATTGAACCGACGACAACGCCGATAAAGCCGGCTACCGCACCGATGACAAACATGATCATGAGCGAACGACGAGCACCGTTCATAACAAGAGCAAAGTAATCACGACCAATGTCATCCTGGCCAAATGGGTGGTTACCCATTCCAAAATCACCAGTTGGATTCAAGGAAAGAGTTGGACAGCCTGTTGTTCCACCTGGACAATCTTCAAACCGTAGCTCTGGAATATCCTCAATAGTCCACTTCCACCAGCCAGGAATTCGAATGGGACCAATTTTTGTATCTAGGGCCGTAATTACGAACAGAATAATGCTCGAAAGCATGACCAAGGCAAAAACAGCAGCTCGGTGACGGAAGAATCGACGACGAACAATCTGTCCCTGGCTTAAGCCTTCGACCTCTTTATTTGCGATTGCATTTTCACCACCGGCAAGGATTTCGCCTGTTGCCTTTTCTTTACGTCCAAATAGCTTCATGGTTACTTACCCAATCTAATACGAGGATCAAGAGCTGAATACACTAAGTCCGCAATCAAGTTTCCTGAGATAACGAGAATCGAAAGCAGCAAGTTAACGCCCATCAATAAATTGAGGTCATAACTATTGATTGCTTTGATTCCAAGCGTTCCCATACCTTGCCAACCAAAGACTCGCTCGGTGATAACGGCACCGCCTACTAATCCAACAAACTCACCAACGAAAAGGCTAGAAAGTGGAAGCATCATATTTCTGAATGCATGTCTAGTAATAACCACACGTTCATTAAGGCCCTTTGCTCGGGCAGTACGGATGTAATCCTGGTTGAGAACCTCTAGTAGCGCTCCACGTGAATAGCGGATCCATCCTGCAAGAGAAATCAAGATCAATGCCAAAGTTGGAAGAATTAAGTGCATGATGATGTCCAGGTTATTGATCCAGAAATCATCGGTTACTAGCTGATCCTTGCGTTGGCCATATGTTGGAACCGGACGTCCATTGACCGCATCAGTAAGGCTGTAATCCGCCCAACTTTGCATGATGCGATCAACCGCAATCAAGAAGCCGATGATGACACCTGTGATGATGGCGGTTCGAGCGATTGGACCACGGTCAATCTTGCTGTAAAGACGCGCAACACCTAAACCAGTCAATACCAACAATACAATCAAGATAAAAATAGTTAAGTAAGAGCCAAGGTTGTTAAAGATCCATTGCGCTGGGTAGTACCAGAGAACACCAAGCCCAGCCATAGTCAGGGCGCTCTTCTTAGCCGCCTGATTGCTCAATCCAGTTGAAAGTGCAGTGACTCCGAATGCAACACCGACTGACATGAAAGCAATAAGAATTGGACCAAGACCTGGATTCAGATACCAATCTGTCAGATCGATCGCCCATAGAATTATAAAGTTTGTTGCGAAGGCTCCACCGAAGACGCTCCAGAATCTCTTGCGCTCCCCACCAAACAACGAGCTCCAGAAAATACCCGTAAATGTCGAGAAGATAAACATCCATTTGATTGGAATATTAGGTTCGCTTAAGAAGTTATTGAACTGAATAGCCATGAACTCCTTGAGAAGCACAGCAACCCAGAAAATTGGAAGTGAGTAAAGAAGGAAAGCAAGGAAAGTCATTCCATAATCAAAACGGCTGTACTGACGAAGCGCTGAAATAATTCCAAGTGCAAGACCAAGAAGAAGCGCAGTGATTGTAGCTACAAGAACTAGTCGAATTGTTACTGGAATTGCGTACGCGAGCTCTTCTTGAACAGATGACGCTTCGCGAGTCATTCCGAGATTAAGTTTGCCAACAAATAGACCAAGCACTCCCTTAAGCCACAAGAAGTAACGAACAGGTGGTGGTACATCTAGTTGGAGGTCACGAGTCAAGGCGATAATCCGCTGTCTTGCATCATCATCGGTGCTTAGACGAAGCTCTGCTAAAGGATCACTTGCATACGCTGCAAGGTTGTAAACCAGGAAGCTTGATCCAAAAAGGATCATGATCGATACGCCGATTCGACGCAGGATGTAGTTCAGCATTAAATGCTCCTTGCCAGCATGGTCCGTTAGTTATTCATTCAAACAATTGCCAAATAGTAGCGCGAACGGCACTTGATTTTTCAACCAAGTGCCGTTCGCTTAGTACTTTTTCCGCCTTTACGACGGGACTAATAGCTTAGAAATCAAGCTCTTAGTATGACCACTCCCACCAGTTCCAGACAACGTCATCTGAAAGTGGTGATGGCTTGATTCCCTTGAGGTCCTTGTTGACTGCAGTAACTGCTGGGTGCAGGAATACTCCAGATGTAAGTCCCTCTTGGTGGATGATGCGCTCTGCCTGGATAATCGTTGTGATGTATGTACGGTTATCCATTGGAAGTTGCAACTTGTTTAGAATTGCATCCAAGTTGGGCAGATTAATTCCGTTACGGTTATTTCCGCCACCGACCTGGAAGTTTGCATTTGATCCAGCCTGTGTCACTGCTGATGGGCAGTATGCAAAGAACTGAGCATCGTAGGTAGATAGCTGAATCTTTGGAGACCATGAAACTTGAACATCTCCAACTAGATCAAAGCCAACCTTGAGTGCATTTGCCTTGGCAAGTGCGAACTCTGCTGCACGACGTGGGTTGTTTCCAGGTACAAGTACGTTCACCTTTACTGGATTGCTTGGGCTTGCCTCTGGGTAGTGCTTCTTTAGTAGGCGAGTAGCTTTCGCGTTAAGTGCATCCTGTGATCCAACATAATAGCCAGAACCATTGTTGGCGACGAGACGCTCGTAGCCTTCAAAACCAGGTGCGATGAATGTAGAACCCAAGATTGGAGCATTTGGGTTAATTGGCTTGATCAACTTCTCGTTGATTTCCTCACGAGGAATTGACAATAGGAATGCACGACGAAGATCTGCACCCTTTCCGCCATGTCCCTTGAAGATACCGTTGTACTCAGGCTGTCCTGGAGCGTTACCCACACGTGTATCCCAGTGCTCATAGCAAGCGTTGATACCACCGATTAGATTCACATTTGATAACTTCTTTAGTGCAGCTACAGCATCTGCTGTTGGCTGACCTGAGTAAACATCGAGCTCTCCATTTGCAAGTGCTTGTGAAGCAGCAGTTCCGTCAGAGATGAACTTAAAGATAACTGTATCGATAGTTCCGCTGAGCTTTGGACCTGAGTTGTACTTAGGGTTCACCTTGAGAGTCACAGATGACTTTGTCACTGCGCTATCAACAAGGAATCCACCATTTCCTACGAATAGGAGAGGGTTTGTCTTGTCATTAACTTCAGTGATGTTGTAAGCCTCTGACCAAACCTTACCGATTGCCTTGAGTACCGCTGTGTCCTTTGCGTTGTATGCAGCCAAGAAGCGATCACGTGCAGCTTCGTTATCCTTAACTGACTGTAGACCCTTCTTTCCTTCTGCTAGAAGAACAAGGGTGTGAACAGGTGATGGACCTGGACCGTAAAGATCCCAGTTAGCGATCTTCTGCTTGAACTGAAGTGTTACAGACATCTTGTCTGCAGAAAGTACTGGCAAGCCAACGATGTTGTCGCTGTATGTTCCACCGTAACCATTTGAGTTAAAAGCTGGAACAGAATCGCCATCGGGGTCTCCAAGGCCAGCAGCCTTTGAGTATGCGTTGCTTGATAGAACATGTGACAGTAGCAGATCTACTGCATTGATTGGAGTTCCATCAGACCATACAAGTCCACTATTGACTGTGTACTGAATGCGGAAATCAGTTGCATTGTTCTTTACAATCTTGAAATTACCGAATGTTGTATTGCGTACAACGTTCTTCTTATTATCGATGTAATAGAAACCAATACCTGAAAGATTTCCAACCTTGCCGTTGATTGTTAGGTTGGTATCTGGTGTGCCTGAGTTGAATGATGTCAGCGAGTTCGTATCGTGAATCACGATCGTCGAACGTGTTGCAGCCTGTGCAGGTGTTAGCAGTGAAACTGCCAACGCTGCTGATGCTGCAGCTGTGAGTGCAAACTTTGCACTTCGTGTGAACTTCATTTAGTTCCTCCTCGAGGGGTTGAAAAGACGGTTGTGAAGAGTCGACCTGCCTCACAGCCGTCTACGGGTGCGCAAAGTCTGCCGTAGCCCTATAAATAAGGCAATTGCGCTAGATAACGATTGGAGCACGATTGGTCAGGCCTAGGGGGTGATTTACGGGGTGGATCCGCCAGCGCGTGCTCGATCGATCGCCTCAGTGGTCAGAACCCGGATGGCGTAGATAAAGAGGAGAAATCCGGCTGCGGCCCCCACGAAGTAGACCGACCTAAAGGCCATCTCGCGACCGATCGGACCCTCAAGGGCTGCGACTATTCCACCACCGATGAGGGTTCCAACAGGAATAGTCCCCCAGGCAAAGAAGCGATAGACCGAATTCACCCGACCCAATAACTGGGAAGGAATCAGACTTTGGCGCAATGAAACGGTCACGATATTCCACAAAACCGCTGTAAAAGTTGCGATGACAACCAAGATCCACACTATGTACCAGTCCGACGTCAATCCAATTAATGAGGTTCCTAACGGTCCGACAAAAAGCGCTAGCGCTAGTGATCGTCCGCTACCAATTTTCTCTGAGACTTTAGGTCCTAGTAATCCCCCGAGAATTCCACCGATTGCACCGGCAGTTCCGAGGACTGCGAAGATAAATACCGTCGTATTCAGAACCTCTTGCGCAAAGAGAATAAAAACCGCACCCGTTAGCGAACCGATGCCATTAAGTAACCCCAGAATTATCGCCATCGGGAGCAACAGTGTGTGGATCCACACCCAAGTAAAGCCTTCCTTAATTTCTGCCTTGAAATTGATAGGTCCGGTCTTTGCTTGAGGAGAAAAACTTTTAACAGTGGGTTTCATGCTTGCAATAAGCGCAGCTGCAATAAAGAAAGTGGCGGCGTCAACAAAGAATGGAAGAAAAATTGCTACCCCGATAATAAAACTTCCAACAGGCGGGCCGACAAATGAGTTGGTTAGTGATTCAGCCGACCACATACGACCGTTAGCTTTTTCAAGATCTTTATCTTCCACAACAGCGGGCATCAAGGTCTGAGCGCTGTTATCACGAAGCACCTCGGCC
>JBJTKU010000016.1:0-6770 GCA_046096605.1 Candidatus Planktophila sp.
TTCGCGGCCAGAGTGAAGTACAGCTCCATCGCGGTTTGAGAGAACTCCCACCGTGCAATCTGAAACTTCGATTGATTGTGCGAATGCTTTAAATGCAGTCACGGCAGATTCCATAAAGTGAGTATGGAAAGCACCTGCTACTTGTAAGGGGCGGACTCGCGCGCCTTCAGGTGCAAGCTTTGCGAGTGCATCAAGATCACCTGCAGCAACGATCTGTCCGCCGCCGTTGTCATTGGCTGCAACGAGTCCAGCCTCGGTAATTGCCTGCAATACAACATCGCGATCGCCGCCTAAAACTGCAGCCATTCCAGATGGTGAAGCTGCGGCGGCTTTTGCCATCTCCAGGCCACGAGCTCGAACCAGGCGAAGTGCATCAAGTGGTGTAAATACTCCGGCCAGAGCCGCGGCAGTTATTTCACCGACGGAGTGGCCTGCAACATAAGAAAACCGTCCATCCAGATTGAGTGCACGCGCACTTAAAAGACCTGCAGCAACTATGAGTGGTTGGGCATTTGCCGTGTCGCGAATCTCATCGGAATCTGCACGTGTGCCCAGGTGTATGAGATCAAGATCAATTCCTTCAGACCATTTTTCAATGAGAGCGCAAGCCGATGGTTCTTCAATCCACGATGACAACATTCCTGGTGTCTGTGACCCTTGTCCAGGGGCGATAAGTGCGAGCACGTCTTCATCATATTTGATGAAGAGAATTACTACCTAGTACTACGCGTAACCAGCCATACCTGAGCAGAATGTTCTTGGACATCTACTTGCGATGAAGGTAGTGCAAGCGAAGGTTCATGCTCAGCGGTGATGTGCGCGGCATCAAAGATGCAGCGGAATGAATCTCCCCATGTGTTATCAGGTAATGTAAATGTTGTCCGCTCAGTCGATGAGTTGAGTAAAAGTAATAAACCGCGATCAGTTCCTGCATCGATAAAGACTGTAAGAGATCGCTTCTCACCATCTGCCCAGTGGGTATCAGTCATTTCTCGACCGCCCAAACTAAACCAGGCAATATCTTTTCTTCTCGTGCCGCGGTCAAAAGCTCCAGTAAAAAACTCTGATGCAATATCAGCTAGATATGTATTGCGAATATTTGCCAACATCTCTACCGCATCACGAATATCTTGCTGAGCAGCATCTAAATCCCAATCCATCGCCCAGCCTCCACCAAATGTTTCAGGTGAGTCTGCAATCCCTATATGCATATCGCGTGGCATCGAATATGCATTATTCGATCCGGCTTGTGTGCGGCTGACCTCATCGCCCATTGTCATCATCGGAACACCGGATGAGAGCAGAAGAGTCGCCAACATGGATTTCTTTAGACTTTGTCGAATCACATTCACTTGTGGATCATCTGTTGGTCCTTCAACACCGGCATTCCACGAACGGTTTTCATTAGAACCATCGCGGTTATCTTCCTGGTTGGCTACATTGTTTTTAGCGCTGTAGGTAACAAGGTCATGCAGAGTAAATCCATCGTGGGCGGTAATAAAGTTAATGGACGATGTTGGACCTCGGTAATAGAAAATGTCGCTTGAGCCACTGATACGCGAAGCCATATCGGCAACACCTTCGCCATATCCTCTCGCAATATCGTCAAGCCAGAACTGCCGAACGGCATCTCGATAGGCATCGTTCCATTCGCGGAAAGGATGTGGGAAGTCACCTAAGGAATATCGAGATATATCCCATGGTTCGACAATCATCTTGAAGTTTCGTAGTACCGAATCAGCTTCGATCGCCGACATAAGCGATGAGTTAAAGGCTGAATGGCTTGTGTATAAGGCAGTAGCTAGATCAAAACGGAATCCATCAACACCAATGACTTCGATCCACCAGCGTAATGAATCAACGATAAAGCGAACATTTTGTGGATTACTCGCAGCAAAGGTATTTCCACATCCTGTGACATCTACGTAATTACCTGCATTGTCATGTCTGTAGTAGGCCTTGTTATCAATACCTTTAAAGGAGAGTGTTGGGCCACCTACTCCACCTTCTGCTGTGTGGTTATAGACAACGTCGAGGATGACTTCGATTCCAGCTTGGTGTAATTGATCAACGGCCCATTGCAATTCAGATGTTGGGTCATCGGTTGCTGCATACTCTGAATGTGGAGCGCTAAAGGCGAGCGCGTTATATCCCCAATGGTTCTTGCGTCCACGAGACCAAATCGTCGGTTCTGTCGCGTATGATTGAAGTGGCAATAATTCCAGTGCTGTTACACCGATTGATTTTAAATGCGCGATCGTGCTGGGATGTCCTAAACCTTTATAGGTGCCGCGCTCGTGTTCTGGAATCTCATAATTCTTTGCGGTTAATCCTTGAACGTGTGCCTCATAGATCAGGGTCTTCGCCCATGATGTCAGTGGCCGCTGAATGTGGCGAGGTTGGTAATTGGTCACTACAGAAAGAGGAATAAAGGCAGCGCTATCTCTGTCATCACGTACAGTGAAATCGCCATTACCGAGCTCATCAGATGCGACGTGTCCGTAAATCTCAGGCACGTACTGCAATCTTCCATCTAATTTGTGTGCATACGGATCGATGACTAACTTCGCTGCGTTAAATCGAGAACCATTGTCGGGTTGCCATGGACCATAGAAGCGATAGCCATAACGTTGCCCCGGACGCACCCCAGCTAGATATCCGTGCCATATCGGACCGTTGCGATGTGAAAGGGCAAATCGGGTCTCGACCAACTTTCCATTGACCTCATTGAAGAGGCAGAGCTCCACGGCATCGGCTGCATTACTCCAGATGGCAAAGTTGGTTCCACCTTCAGTAACGGTGGCCCCTAACGTGCGCGGATCTGCAGGAAGCATGTGGCGTATCTTGCCCTGTTTCATATTGTGAATCCCGCTACTGATGAGTAACCTAGCCGCCATGAAGATTGCAGTCTGTGTAAAGCAGGTCCCAGATTCATGGGCCGAGAAGAAGATGGTCAATTCACGTCTAGATCGCGAAGGCGTTGATGCAGTTCTCAATGACCTTGATGAATACGCTGTTGAAGAGGCGTTGCGTCTTGCAGAAGCTCACGGTGGAAATGAAGAAGGCGGCCCTCACACAGTTACCGTCATCACTATGGGACCAGAGCGCGCCACTGAGGCAGTTCGCAAGGCGCTTTCCATGGGTGCAAATGATGCAATTCTTATTACAGATTCAGCGCTCGCCGGTTCAGATGCGCTGACTACATCTGCAGTCCTTGCAAAAGTCATAGCAGATGGTGGATTTGATCTTGTTATCTGCGGAACAGAATCAACAGATGCTCGCATGAGCGTTGTTCCGGCAATGATCTCGGCTCGTTTGGGTTGGGCCCAGATGACATTTGCCAGCAAGGTAACTGTTGATCCTGCAGCTTCCAGCGTTGCAATTACACGCGTGACAGAAGCTGGCGTCGATGAGATTTCAGCATCATTTCCTGCAGTGATTAGCGTCGTTGAAAAGATCAATGAGCCGCGCTATCCATCATTTAAAGGAATCATGGCTGCCAAGAAGAAGACCATTGAAACTCGCGATCTTGCAGCAGTCGGTGTAAGTGCAACAGCTGCGTGGTCTGAGGTAAAAGATTCTGCGCCACGTCCTCCACGCAGCGCCGGTGTCATTGTTACCGATAGTGGTGAGGGTGGAAGCGCACTTGCAACATTCCTAGCGGAGAAGAAGTTGATATGAGCACTGTAATTATTCTCGCCGATTTTCAGGCAGATACCGCAACTAAGACCACGGCAGAGCTTGCAACTGTAGGTGCTCGTATGGGCGATGTCTGTGCAGTTGTTTTAGCCCCTACCGGAAAGGGTGCAGCCCTTGCTGCAACTCTGACACAAGGACCCATTACTTCCATTGCAATCGTTGAATCAGATGCCTTTGCAATCAACGGTGTTGCAGCATCTGCCGATGCTCTGGCACAGGTTGCAACCACAAAAGGTGCAGCAGCCGTTCTTGTAGCATCTCACGCATTTGGCAAAGAAGTTGCAGCCCGCGTCGCAATCGCTCTTGAATCTGGAATCATCACGGACGCTGTCGATGTATCAGCAGATAAAGTTGCAACGCAACTTGTCTTTGGTGGATCAACTACTGTTCATTCGCACGTTACTCACGGAACACCGGTGATCACTCTTCGTCCAAACTCAGTGGAAGCAGATCTCTCTGCGCCATCTGCATCTAGCGAAAATATCGCCGTCACAATTTCAGAGAGCGCTAAGAAGTCAGTGATCTCATCTTCACAGCCACCTGTTAAGGGTGGACGTCCAGAACTCACTGAGGCATCCATTGTCGTTTCAGGTGGCCGCGGAACAAATGGTGACTTTGCTGCAGTTGAATCATTTGCCGATACATTAGGTGCAGCAGTTGGTGCATCGCGCGCTGCAACAGATGCTGGTTGGTATCCACATTCACATCAGGTGGGACAGACTGGAAAGACAGTAAGCCCACAGCTATATGTTGCCTGCGGAATTTCAGGAGCCATCCAGCACCGCGCAGGAATGCAGACATCTAAGACAATCGTGGTGGTCAATAAAGATCCTGAAGCCCCACTCTTTGAAATCTGTGACTTTGGCGTCGTTGGCGATCTCTTTGCTGTCTTGCCTCAAGCAACAACTGCGGTGGCTGCAGCAAAGGCATAGCTTCTCTTTCAGCGCTGAATTTTCCAGCCCGAAGGACATTTAGGTTTTAGGGCAGTTATCTTCTTAACTAACTTACCTTTCGTGCACACTATCGTGACCTTTAACGCCTTTCCAATTGGTTTATCAATGACTGCGGGCTTTGTCTCAACAGAAACAGTGTTTCTCCAAGTGAAGCTTTCGCCATAAACCTGCCACGTGCCACTCCAGAATTTCCATCGAAGTTTGGTTCCTTCGGTGACTGTCGCAATAGCCCAGGGCTGAGAAGTGTGAGTTTTCGGACATGAAACGTCGGATGCAATCCACCCCATTGGTGATGAAATTGCATTCCAGTTTCCATTCAAATCTTGGGATTGCAACTCAGCACTAATTCCAGAAACATGACAGCCTCCCGGTGAGAGGTATGTTCCATCAGCGATCGCCTGCTTTCTTACTTTTTCATGTTGCTCTGCTCTAATTATTTCACCAGCATTAATCGACTCTTCATTCTTAATAAATTCATCCCATTTTGAATTGGCCAACTCCATATATGGAGCGATCCTTGTACCTAGAGTTCCACCGTTATATGGCAGATTTCCCCTACATCCAGAGGCGGCCACGAGTACTGCGGCAATCTTGGTAACACCGCCAATGTCCAGATACCAAGGCCCGCCCGAATCACCCGGACACATCGCAGTAGGACCTTCTTTGCTGTAGACAACTTTTGATTTATCGAGATGTTCATCGCTTTTATCTACAAGTTGAAGTTGTGTCATCCAAGGTGAATGCGACTGTGTAGAAGGTGATTGCAACCCATATCCATAGTGCGTAACCATTTCACCTTTAGCTAATGCAAGATCTATCTCTCGATCTGTTGCTATCTCAATTGAGTAGCCCTTAACCAAAGGTTTTTCCAAGAAGAGGAATGCTATGTCATTTATCTGGGTCCGATAATCTTTGATCTCTGGCTTCCAAGTATTTATAAAATCGTCACGAGTAATTATTTTTTCCACATGAACTCGCGAAGAGATATCATCATTGGTTACATCGGCACCGGGCTGACTCACATAAATATCCGCAATATTCCATCGCAGATTGGGCGCTACTCCCTGATCCTGAATTACACAATGTGCGGCAGTCACTACAATTCGCTCGGTGAGCAGCGCCATTGAGCAAAAAGAGGTACGAGCAGATTTACTGGTCAGGAGTGTGAGAACTAGGGGGGTACCCGTCACTTGAACTCCACCATAAACTGCATGCGCTGGAGAGCTTGGAGCCAAACCACAAATCAAGCCCATCAGAATAATAAGAATCTTGAATCGCACGCCTAGATGCTATCGAGAAATCGAGCAATCGGTTCAATTCTGAATGGTCAGGAGATCCAACTAAGATTCTCCCCATGAGCATCTATCTCGATCATGCGGCAACAACGCCGATGATTGAGCCTGCCATTGATGCGATGCAACGTTCACTGCGCAAGATTGGAAATCCTTCAAGTCTACACACCGACGGTCGTGCAACCCGTAAAGATGTGGAAGAGGCTCGCGAAGTTATTGCCCGTGCAGTTGGATGCGCACCGAGTGAAGTGATTTTCACCGGATCTGGCACAGAGGCAAATAACGCCGCCATCAAGGGGCTTTTCTGGAACTCACCCGATAGGAATCTCATTGTTGTCAGCGCTATCGAACACCACGCTGTTCTAGATCCAGCACATTGGTTGGTCGAACATGAAGGTGCCGAACTTGTAGAAATTCCAGTAAGTGCAGATGGAGTCATTGATTGTGACTTCTTATTCAATCTTGTTGCATCACGTGGCGATGAAATCGCACTTATTTCTGTCATGGCTGGCAATAACGAGACCGGTGTCATCCAACCCATTGATCGGGTTGTTGAAATTGCTGGCCAGATTCCAGTTCACTGTGATGCGGTACAGAGTTTTATGAAGGTCCCACTTGATTACGCAGCCCTTGGCTTGTTTGCAATGACAATCAGCGCACATAAAGTCGGTGGCCCACTTGGAATCGGTGCGCTGATTCTGCGCCGCGCCTTTGAAATGCCAGCGTTATTACATGGCGGGGGACAAGAGCGCGAAATTCGCAGCGGAACACTTAACGCTCCATCTATTGTTTCTTTTGCAGCAGCTGTTACCGAAAACATCTACAA
>JBJTKU010000017.1:0-7929 GCA_046096605.1 Candidatus Planktophila sp.
CAACTGCTGGGTCTTGGCAGCCGAAAAGGGTGGCGAGTGCATCATCGTGGATCCGGGAATGCCAGATATCAGCGCAGAGATTGAGATGATCATTGAAGAAGAGGGTCTTAAGCCCGTGGCCGTTCTCCTTACACATGGCCATCTTGATCATACATTCTCGGTGATTCCGCTGGCCGATGGTTATGGAATTCCTGCCTACATCCATAGCGAGGATCGCCGTGCACTGTTACATCCTGAGATTGTTCACGGAAGAGAATTTATTGCAGCGTTACAAGGAACCACTTGGAATGAACCGCAACAAGTTTTGGAATTAGTTAACAATCAGAAATTTGAAGCGATAGGACTTGAAATCACAGCAATTCATGCACCGGGTCATACTGCTGGCTCACTTGTATTTACTGTAAATGACGAGATTCTGCTCAGTGGTGATGTCCTATTTGCTGGCTCTATAGGCAGAACCGACCTTCCTAGTGGATCGCAAGATGCCATGAATCGCACACTAGCGACGAAGATTGCGCCACTTGGCGATCATTATCGAGTCTTACCTGGGCATGGACCAGACACGACAATGGAATATGAACGCAGAACGAATCCATATCTGAAAGAATTCCGTTTATGAAGCGCGAGCGAATCAACGCACCTAAGGGTGTGAGCGAGTATGTTCCGCCGCGTTCTGCCAGTTTCGAATGGGTACGTGATCATCTGATCTCTCCTGCCAAACGTGCAGGCTACCAATTAATGGAGCTGCCAACTTTTGAAGATACCAATCTCTTCTCACGCGGAGTTGGGGAGTCTACAGATGTAGTGAGCAAAGAGATGTATACCTTCGAAGATAGAGGCGGACGTTCAATCACCTTGCGCCCTGAAGGCACTGCTGGTGTTATGCGTGCAGTCATTGAGCACTCTCTTGATCGAGGTCAGTTACCGGTGAAAGTTTTCTATTCAGGAGCCTTCTTTCGTGCCGAACGTCCACAGGCAGGTCGTTATCGCCAGTTCTATCAGGTAGGTGTTGAAGCCATTGGTATAGATGATCCAGCTATCGATGCTGAAGTGATTGCACTTGCTGATACTGCATTTAAGAATATTGGTTTAAAGAATTATCGACTCGAGATCACCTCATTGGGCGATGCCGAGTCCAGAGCTGCTCACAGGGTGGATCTTGTTGCATTCCTGAAGACTCTCGATCTTGACGAAGCCACGCTTGCTCGCGCAGATATCAATCCTTTGCGCCTCTTTGATGACAAACGCGATGAGATAAAAGCGAAGATGGCCGATGCACCACTCTTAATGGATTACCTGTCCGATTCTTCGCGGGAAAACTTTGCTAGAGTACTCGCGTATCTTGACGCTCTGGAAATTGATTACATTATTAATCCGCGAATGGTTCGTGGTTTGGATTACTACACTGGCACAACTTTCGAATTTATTCACGAAGACCTCGGCGCACAATCAGGGATCGGTGGCGGTGGCCGCTACGACGGTTTGATGGAGACTCTGGGCGGGGCATCTCTTTCTGGAATCGGTTTTGGTTTGGGCGTCGATCGCATCCTCCTGGCGGCAGAGGCTGAAGGGCTTCTCAATGAGAACAAATGTGCAAGCGACCTCTTCATCATTCCATTAGGCGATCTTGCAAAGGAGAAGTCACTTTCAATCGCTCAAGGTCTTCGTCAGGCAGGGTTTCGAGTAGAGATTGCCTTCGGTGAGCGAGCCCTCAAGGGTGCGATGAAGGCGGCTGATAAGTCAGGATGTGAATTTGCCGTTGTTATCGGAGAGAGCGAGTTGAATTCTGGCGTTGTAGAGCTCAAGAGAATGAAAGATGGAGATATTTCCTCCGTTAAGATAGAGCAGTTGGATAAGGCCCTTTCGCGCGTACATTAGCGCTTACATTTGATCGTGATAGAAAGAAGTTGATCGTAATGATTCGTACCCATGATGCTGGATCCCTTCGTGCTACTCACGTAGGTCAGACAGTCACCCTTGCTGGTTGGGTAGCGCGCCGCCGAGATCACGGTGGAGTGGCATTTATCGATCTTCGTGATGCAACAGGATCTGTTCAGGTTGTCATCAGGGATGAAGCTCTCGCTGGTTCACTTCGCGCCGAATGGTGTCTGGCAATTACAGGTGAAGTTGTTGCTCGTCCTGCTGGTAACGAGAACAGCGCATTACCTACTGGAGCGATAGAAGTGATGGGAGATGCTGTCACAGTCTTAAGTGAGTCGACTCCACTGCCCTTTCCCGTTGACACAGGTGTAGAGGCAGATATCTCGGAGGAGGTACGCCTGCGTTATCGATATCTCGACCTTCGCCGCGAAGGACCTGCTTCAAACCTTCGTCTTCGTTCGCGTGTTACTTCAGCCATTCGCCGTGCAATGGATGAACTTGATTTTCTTGAAATTGAGACACCTTATTTGACGCGATCTACACCAGAGGGTGCACGTGACTTCCTAGTTCCAGTTCGACTACAACCCGGAAGTTGGTATGCACTTCCTCAATCGCCACAACTCTTTAAGCAACTACTTATGGTTGCAGGAATGGAACGTTATTACCAAATTGCCCGTTGTTTCCGCGATGAAGATTTCCGTGCCGATCGTCAACCCGAATTTACTCAGCTTGATATTGAAATGTCATTTATCGATCAGGCTGACATCATTGCAGTTGCGGAGAAGATTCTTGTTGATATTTGGAAAGATAGCGTTGGCTACACGATCCCAACACCTATTCCACATATGACATATAAGGATGCAATGAATCGTTTTGGGTCTGACAAGCCAGATCTTCGCTTTGAAAATGAACTGATTGAAGTCACTGAGTTCTTTGCCCACACGCCTTTTAGAGTTTTCCAGGCCGATTATGTCGGAGCGGTTGTCATGCCCGGGGGAGCCAACTCACCTCGCCGCGAACTTGATGCATGGCAGGACTGGGCGAAAGCCCGTGGCGCAAAGGGACTTGCCTACATTCTTGTCAACGAGGATGGAACCCTTGGAGGACCTGTTTCAAAGAATATTTCACAAGATGAGCAGGCAGGAATTGCAAAAGTTGTTGGTGCAAAAAATGGTGACGCAATATTCTTTGCTGCCGGTGATCGCTCTTCATCACAAGCCCTACTTGGCGCAGTTCGCCTTGAAATTGGAAAGCGTTGCAACTTAATTGAAGAAGGTGCCTGGAAATTCCTCTGGGTTGTCGATGCGCCTATGTTTGAACCAACTGATACTGGCGGTTGGACTGCGGTTCATCATCCATTTACTGGTCCAAAGCCAGATTTTGCAAAGACTTTCTCCGCAGATCCTGCCAACGCTCTTGCATACGCTTATGACATTGTTCTCAATGGCACTGAGCTCGGTGGTGGCTCTATTCGTATCCACGATAAAGAGATTCAGCGCGAAGTTTTTCGAGTCATAGGTCTGAGTGATGAAGAAGCAAATAGCAAGTTCGGCTTCCTTCTCGAGGCATTCAATTATGGTCCACCACCACATGGTGGAATTGCACTCGGTCTCGATCGCGTCTGTGCTCTTTTAACAGGAAGTGAATCAATTCGTGAAGTAATCGCATTCCCAAAGACAGCTAGCGGTGGAGATCCTTTAACTGGTGCTCCCACGCCGATTACCGCGGTTCAACGTAAAGAGAGCGGAATCGATTTCAAGGCAGATACCCCCGCCTCGTAAGGCGATCAGGTAGGCTTGTAACAGTTCACTCTGATCTTAAAAGTAGCGAAAGGTAAGTGCCATGGGCCCAGGCGGAATAGCGACAATTATCTGTGCAGTAGCACTACTTGCGATCGCGATCTCTCTCGCTTATGCCGTGATCCGGGTGGGTAAATTTGTAGACGAAGCCAGTATCTCACTCAAAGCCCTTACCGAAGATACAACTCCTTTGATTCAAGAATCGACCCGCACCCTTGAGCTGATAAATAGCCCTCTCGAATCTTTTGCAAAGATCACCAAGAATGTTGAAGAAGTAACAACCAAGGTTTCCGAGGCTGCAACTGACCTTATAGATAAAGGTGGGCCAGCAGTTAAAGTCGCTGGAGCTATCATTACCGCCGCACAGGCAGGCAAAGCGCGTTCTAAAAAGAAGAAGGCGGAGTGAGTGTAATTCGTGGAATCGGCAGAGATACGCACACGTTGGCTGAATTTTTTTGAATCGGGCAATTCACTAGGGTTAAAACATACCGTCGTTCCTTCAGCATCCTTAATTGCAGACGACCCAAATCTTCTCTTGGTAAATGCGGGGATGGTTCCATTTAAGCCTTTCTTTCTCGGAGAGGTCACTCCGCCATATAAACGCGCAACATCTGTCCAAAAGTGTGTTCGTACACTAGATATTGATGAGGTGGGTAAGACAACGCGTCACGCATCCTTTTTCCAAATGTGTGGAAATTTCTCTTTCGGTGACTACTTTAAAGAAGGAGCGATTTCCCTTGCTTGGGAGCTATTAACTAAGCCAGTTGCAGAAGGTGGTTATGGTTTTCCAGAGGAGCGTTTATGGGTAACTGTTTATCTCGATGATGATGAGGCTGCAGATATCTGGCACAAGAAAATTGGAGTTCCTTTAGAGCGTATTCAACGCCGTGATATGGCCGACAACTTTTGGTCGATGGGAGTCCCAGGGCCATGTGGTCCTTGTTCGGAGATTTATTACGATCGTGGCCCGGCGTATGGTGTTGATGGCGGACCAATTGCAGATGAAAATCGGTATCTTGAAGTATGGAATCTCGTTTTCATGCAGAACGAGCGCGGTGCAGGTGGCGGAAAAGATGGTTATCCAATTCTGGGAGAGTTACCCGCAAAGAGCATTGATACCGGTTTAGGCCTTGAGCGCATGGCGGCGCTGCTTCAAGGTGTCGAGAATATTTATGAGATCGATACCACAGTGCAAATTCTTTCTCGCGCATCGCAATTGTCGGGCGTCACATATGGCAAGAGCGAAAAATCCGATATCTCACTTCGCATCATTGCAGATCATGCCCGCACTGCTGCAATGCTGATTGGTGATGGAGTAACGCCTGGTAACGAAGGTCGCGGCTATGTTTTACGTCGCATGATGCGTCGAACTATCAGAAATATGCGTCTGTTGGGAACCAATGAACCGAGCATGGCCGATCTCATCCAATCAGCTATAGATGCAATGGGATCGCAATATCCCGAACTCAACTCTGACTCTGCTCGAATTCTTGCCGTCAGCACCTCCGAGGAAGATAGCTTCCTCCAAACACTGAAGAGCGGAACCGCGATATTTGATCTCGCTGCCAGCGCTGTGAAGGCGACAAAGTCGACTCGGATGAGCGGTGACGATGTCTTTAAATTGCACGATACCTATGGATTTCCTTTTGATCTCACCTTGGAAATGGCGCGCGAAGTTGGTCTTGAGGTAGATGAAGCTGGGTTTACCCGATTAATGAAAGAGCAGCGCGATCGCGCTAAGGCAGATGCCCGCGCCAAAAAGAGTGGTCATACCGATCTCAGCGAGTACAAGAAGATTGCTGATGCAACAGGTGCCACAGAGTTTATTGGATATACCCAAACACAATCAGAATCTTACATCAAAGCAATCGTGGTTGATGGATTTGGTGCTAAGAGCGCTGCAACCGGAGAAAATATTGAGATCATTTTAGATCGCACACCATTTTACGCAGAGGGTGGGGGACAGCTCGCAGATGGCGGAACCATCAGAATCGGTGACGGAACAGTTATCGAAATTGAAGATGTGCAAACACCAATCCCTGGACTCTCAATTCATCGCGGACGTATTGTCACTGGCTCTATAGAGGTAGGACAACAAGCGCACGCTGTAATCGATATTGAACGCCGTAATGCAATCTCGCGGGCACACACGGCCACACATATGGTGCATAAAGCATTTAGAGAAATTCTTGGCGAAACCGCAACTCAAGCTGGATCAGAGAATTCGCCGGGTCGTTTCCGCTTTGATTTTCCTGCCACCGCCGCTCTTTCCGAAGGAGTCCTTGACGAAGTTGAGGCGCGTGTCAACACCTTACTCTTAGATGATCTAGAAGTAAGTGCGCACGTTATGTCACAAGATGAAGCCAAGAAACTTGGTGCGATGGCGCTCTTTGGTGAGAAATACGGTGAACGAGTTCGCGTTGTTAGCGTTGGTGATTGGGCTCGTGAACTGTGCGGAGGAACTCACGTTCATCGCTCGGGCCAACTAGGTGTAATTAAACTTCTTTCTGAGGCATCAATTGGTGCCGGTGTTCGTCGCGTGGAGGCTCTTGTGGGAGTAGATGCATACCGTTTTCTCGCACGCGAACACATTCTCCTCAACTCCCTCACATCTATTATTAAAGGTGCTCGGGTTGAAGAGTTGCCCGCCAGAGTAAATGAACTCGTTAACAAAATGCGAGATATTGAGAAAGAACTTTCAGCGCTCCGCACTGCAGCGGCCCTTGAAAGTGCCAGCACGTTGATGTCACATGCGAAAGTTATCTCTGGAACAACACTTGTTTCCGGCTCACTCACCGATGGCATTGCAGCAGATAATCTCCGTCAGATTGCACTTGAATTGCGCGCGCGAAACACGAACAGTGTCGTTGCACTCACGAGTGTTATTGGGATAAAGTTATTCTCGTTGTTGCAGCTAGTGATGCTGCTCGTGATGCAGGAGTCAAAGCTGGAGCCCTTGTAAAGCTCGGAAGTGCAATTCTTGGCGGTGGCGGTGGCGGAAAAGATGATTTCGCACAAGGTGGTGGAAGCGATCGTTCGAAGATCAACGCAGCCTTAGATGCGATTGAACTAGCGATCGCAGGTAAATAATGTCGCGGCTGGGTCGACGACTCGCCTTTGATTATGGAGATGTTCGTATAGGGGTTGCTGTTTGTGATATTGATGGAATCCTTGCGACACCTCTCCATTATCTATTAAGCAAGGATCCTGGATTGAACACTGCAATTTCACAACTATGTTCTGAATACGAGCCGGTAAAAATCTATGTTGGACTTCCATTGAACCTCTCTGGCGAGGAATCTGAGTCAAGTAAAAAAGCCAAGGCATTTGCCTCAGCAGTCTCAAAGGTTGCTTCTTGTCCGATAGAGATGGTCGATGAGCGATTGACAACCTCGTCAGCTTCAACTGTCCTCTCTCAAGCAGGTTTATCGGCTAAGGATCAGAGAAAGCAGATTGATTCACAAGCTGCGGTGATGATTTTGGAATTTGGATTGGCGAAAGATCGTGGATAAGAAATCCTTTTCTAGGATTACCGCAGCCCTAATTGTAAGTGCGGCAACCATCTTTCTGCTTTCGGTAATCAAGTCAGGGCCGACGTCTGCACCGGATTTTGAGTGCGTTTCAACTGGAACTTCGCAGACTTCAAAGATAGATATTTCCTCAGGGGAGACTGGATCAGAGATTGCCCGCGAACTCTTTGAAAAAGGAGTTGTTAAATCGTGGGAGAGTTTTTTTAGAGTTGCCGTCTCAGATCCAAGATCTTCTTCCATAGCACCAGGATTACATATCGTAGATCAAAGGATTTGTGCTCAAGATGCACTTCTTCAACTTCTTGATAGTAAGCGAATAGCTGGTCTGATTGCTTTTCCTGAAGGGGCTTGGAATCGTGAAATCAAAGAGATTTTCATTAAGTCGGGTTACAAGAAGAAGGATATAGAACGAGCTTTTGAGACAGTAAACCCCCCTGCGCCATTTAAGAGTCTGGAGGGATTGCTATTCCCCGCTCAATATAGTTTCGCTCAAGGAACTTCTGCCTCGGATGCGCTTGAAGCCATAGTTGAAAATGGAGTGAACCAACTGACAACTCTTGGGATAGTTAATGGAAAAGGTAATTTCACACCCCACGAGCTTTTGACGATCGCTTCGATAATTCAGGCAGAAGGCGATGAGAAGGATTTCACAAAGGTTGCTCGAGTAATTTACAACCGACTTGATATTGATATGCCACTTCAGATGGACTCTACTGTCA
>JBJTKU010000018.1:0-5018 GCA_046096605.1 Candidatus Planktophila sp.
GGGAATTCCATGCCCGCGACGATTTAAGTAGATAAGCGTTGAATCCCAGAGACTCCTGCGAGAAGTAATTTCGGCGATCTCTTCTTGATCCTTTGGTGGCAAGTGACTCGCCATTCGCAAATCGCGTCTACCTAAGATTGCCTCAACTTTTCTAAATTGTGTGGATTGAAAACCACTTGATGATGCTAAATACCCGCGGAATGCATTGAATTGCAATGGTGTCATGGTCTCTAAGATATCTATCTGGGTGACGCAGACCTTGAGAATCGTACGAATGCGTCCCAAAATAGCCAAGCTGCGGTGAGTATCTCCTGCTTCAAGTGATTGCTGAGCTGCAATAAATTCGTGGATAAGTTGCTTAAACCAGAGTTCATATGTTTGATGAATTATTATGAAGAGCATCTCATCGTGCTCTGGTCCTTCAGAAAGTGGTCGCTGTAGCTGCAATAACTCATCAATTGCAAGATAAGAAGTGTATGTCAGTGCAGATTCATAATTATTATCTGGGCTATTACTCATGTGACTCTCGAATCTGATCCTTGAATCTTTTCATATTGACGAGTGGCAACTAGATCTCGCATGCGTTGGAAGCCATCCCAAATCTCCACATAAGAGGTAGGAAGGGGAGCGATTGCAAGGCGAATTGAATTTGGTGTTCGGTAATCAGGAATTACATTGGCAAATTGGCGAAGTGCAACACAGATTCGCGCAGCATCTGGATGACCTAAAGATATATGTCCCCCACGCTCTGTCGCCTTTCGTGAAGTCAGCAGAGTGAAACCTAAATCGGCAAGCCAGGCGTCGTAGAGATCGATCATCATCGCTGTTCCAGTGGCAGCCTTCTGAGCAATTGCGCCAATGCCAGCTTCCTCAATCATTGTAAAAGCTGTCTTTACACAACGCAACCCAATCAAAGATGGACTAGCGATTTGGAATCCGCGGATTCCATCAGCACGTTCGAAGACCGGACCCATTCCAAATTGATCACCTTGCGAAAACCAACCTTGAATAGGAACCTGAAGTTCTGCTTGCACTCGTTTATTTACATAGAGCCAGGCTGGTGAGCCCGGTCCTGAATTGCCGTATTTGTAAGTGCAACCGACTGCAATATCTACACCATTGATATCAAAGTTCATTTCGATCGCACCAACTGCATGGCTGGCATCCCACAGTAAGAATGCGCCGTGGGCGCGAACCAAATCCGTCAGCGTCTTAATGTCATTACGCGCACCAGATCGATATTGGATAACTTCGAGGGTTACCAGTGCTACATCATCACTCAGGTACTTCTCTAATATCTCTGGAGTTATTCGCTCGTTCTCGGCACTTCCTGCGCTTTCGTTATCTATGAAGATCAACTTCAAACCAAATTGTTTTGCAATTCCATCAAGAATGTAGCGATCTGTAGGAAAATTCGCAGCATCGGTAATGATGGTTTTACGGCCTGGGCGGGCGTGAATTGCAGCTAGGGCAAGTTGATAGAAATTTACCGATGTTGTGTCACAAACTAAGACCTGACCAGGTGCTGCTCCAAGAGTTGCTCGCCCGAGAAGATCTCCTGTTGGCTGAGCCTCATCTACCCAATGGCCCCACCCTGTAACTACTTCGCGTCCCCATTCACCGACCATGAAATCGTTCACTGCCGTTACCGTCGCAAGTGGCAGCCGACCAAGTGAATTTCCATCCAGATAACACATATCTGGATCTGTAATCATAAAGCGTGATTTAAAGCTCTTCAGTGGATCTTTTTCATCGAGTGCGAGTACATATTCGCGGTCTGTAACCATCATGGTGCAAAGGTACGCTTCTCCATTATGGCGCGCAATCTTGTAAACCTCGAAGGAGTAAGCAAAGCCTTTGATATTCGCCCATTACTGACAAAGGTCTCCATAGGTGTCTCTGAAGGCGATCGCATCGGAATCGTTGGGCGAAATGGAGCCGGTAAAAGCACATTAATGAAAATTATCGCTGGCATCGAAAGCCCTGACGAAGGTCGAGTTACACAAGGAAATTCAGTGCGAGTGGGAATGCTTTCCCAAGTTGATGTTGCAGATAAGAGCGCATCCGTAAGAGATATCGTTATTGGAGATCGCGAAAAACATGAATGGGCAAGCGATCCCAAGATTCGCGAAGTATTTACCGGTCTCTTTGGGGGCTTTGATGATCAGCTCTTCGAAAGAGTTTTTCTCACCTTATCCGGCGGAGAAAAGCGTCGCGTAGGGCTGGCAAAACTTCTTATTGACGAACTTGATCTGATCATGCTCGATGAGCCAACTAACCATCTCGATGTGGAAGGTGTTGATTGGCTGGCTCGCCACTTAAATTCACGTAAAGATTTAGCTGTATTAGTTGTAACCCACGATCGCTGGTTCTTGGACGCAGTCACAGATCGCACTTGGGAAGTCGTTGGCGGATCACTTGAAGAGTACGACGGTGGTTACTCAGCATTTGTTTTGGCTAAAGCAGAACGCGCCCGTCAATCTAGTGCGATGGAAGCCCGCCGTAATAACTTGATTCGTAAAGAACTTGCATGGTTGCGTAGAGGAGCACCTGCTCGAACAACGAAACCTAAGTTTCGTGTTGATGCTGCAAACGAATTGATCAACGCAGAACCTGCACCACGTGATCAGAGCGAGCTTCTCAAATTTGCCCTCAATCGCTTGGGCCGGACAGTCTTGGAGTATCAGCATGCAAAGATCTCTGCTGGAGATAAAGAGTTAATAAAAGAACTTACGTGGAACATTGGGCCTGGTGATCGAATTGGCATTGTCGGAGTCAATGGCGCAGGAAAAACAACTTTAATGCGCACGATGGCATCAGAACTTGAAGTTGCCGCAGGAAAACTTGTCACTGGAATAACTGTGAAAATCGCTTTTCTCACACAGCATTTAGATGAACTTGATCCAACTTGGCGCGTTCTAGAAGCGGTGGAAAAGGTTGCAAACCATGTTGAGATCGGCAAAGGGCGCTCACTCTCTGCATCTCAATTATGTGAACGACTGGGATTTGATCGAGATGGACAATGGACTCCGGTCGGCGAACTTTCTGGCGGAGAGAAGCGTCGCCTGCAGTTGACTCGTTTGCTGATGGATTCTCCTAATGTGTTATTGCTCGATGAGCCAACAAATGATTTCGATATCGAGACTTTGACAGAGTTAGAGGATCTACTCGATAGTTTTGGCGGAACGCTTATCGTCATCTCGCACGATAGATATTTCCTTGAACGCGTCTGTGATCGATTTGTTGGACTCTTAGGAGATGGCCAGCTCAGAGACCTACCGCGTGGCGTAGATCAATACTTAGGAGATCGAGAAGAATCAATCACAGTTCAACCCACAAGTACAACAACTAAAGTTTCAAGTGCGGCTGCGCAGCGCACTCTCAAGAAAGATCTCACTCGCGTTGAACGTCAGATTGAGAAGGCACGCGAAAAGCTAGCTGCGCTCAAAGTCGAACTAGAGGATGCTTCATTTGATGCTGCGCGCCTGGCCGAACTAGCCACAGAGATCGCAAAGTTTGAGAGCGAAATAGCCACACGGGAAGAAGAGTGGCTTGAAATAACTTTGGCACTGGATAGCTAGATTAAGGTGGGCACATGCATCACAGGCGTTTAGATTTTCTTGCAGCCATATCAGGTGTGATGATTGCACTGCAGGCTCGAGCAAACGGAGAGCTTTCGCATCGCCTAGGGAATGGATTACAGGCAGCTCTTGTCTCATTTGGTTCAGGCCTAATCATTATTGTGGTTGTTTCACTCTTTAATCCTTCGATAAAGCACGGGATAAAAACCTTGCGACGTGCAGTCTCCCGCAGAGAGATTCCAGCCTGGACACTTTTTGCGGGAATGCTGGGCGGGAGTGCAATTGCAGTTCAAACCAAAATTGTTCCTCTTGTAGGAATTGCGATCTACTCAGTAGCGTCAATTGCCGGACAGAGCGCCACTTCACTTGTGGTTGATCGGATCGGTCTTACCGGCGGCGGCAAGAAGCAAATAACTCCGCGCCGAATAACGGCAGCGGCCGTCACAGTTTTCGCTGTATTCATTTCTGTGGCAGATCGACTTGATGGAACAAATCTTTCAATTGCTGCAGTTCTCCTTGGCGTATTAGCTGGTGGCGTGATTGGTTTTCAACGCGCACTTAATGGTCAAATTAATGAACACTCGGAACAGAGCTTTACTACTTCATTGCTGAATTTTATTATGGGAACTTCTTTCCTATTTATTTTGCTTGCCGGATCATTAATTTTTGGTCAGATGGAGTTATCTCCTTTGCCGGCAGGTCCCTGGTGGATCTATACCGGTGGAGCAATCGGAGTTATATACATCGCCTTCACCTCAACGATAGTTCAGCACTTAGGTGTATTGACTTTTACCTTAA
Source organism: Candidatus Planktophila sp. (assembly GCA_046096605.1). Taxonomy (GTDB): domain Bacteria; phylum Actinomycetota; class Actinomycetes; order Nanopelagicales; family Nanopelagicaceae; genus Planktophila. The sequence goes on from JBJTKU010000018.1 coordinate 4,380, forward strand.
TTAGCGTTGGCGGACAGCTCATCGGATCACTCTTGATTGATCTCTTCTCTCCAACAGAGGGTGTCCAGGTAAGTATCTACTTGGTAACTGGAATCGTGCTTACTTATCTCGGAGTACTTGTCGGTGGCGCACGAAATTCACAATCAAAGAGAGCAGCCACAGAGTAATAAAGATCCACCCGATTGTTACCGCAGATGTCTTTACCCATGGCAAGGATGCTGCATAGAAGCCAGACATAGTGAGCCCAACTCCCCAGATAAGTGCACCGAGAGAGTTAGCAAGCAAGAACTTGTAGTAATTCATCGTGGTTGTGCCTGCAATTGGTGGCACGAATGTACGTACCCACGGACTGAACCTCGAACCAACAACAGCCCAGAACCCGTACTTTTCGTAGTAAATCTCAGATTTACGAATCATCATCTGAATGCGTGGAGACTTCCTTCGCTCTAGATATGGACGACCGATTACGCGGCCAAAGGCAAAACCCACTTGGTCTCCGAAAAACGCAGCCGAGAAGACTACGAGAGCCAAAATCACAGGATTGATATTGCCGTGTGTGGAGGCGACGATGCCAGCTGCGAAGAGAAGCGAATCACCTGGCAGAAAAAATCCGAGTATGACGCCGGTTTCAATAAAGAT
>JBJTKU010000019.1:0-5067 GCA_046096605.1 Candidatus Planktophila sp.
GTACTTGATTTGTATGGCGGCGTCGGACTTTTTGCGCTGCAGTTTCTCGATTTGATAGGGCCAGGCGGGCGGATCGATTTGGTTGAGGGGAAGTAAGAGCGCAACAGCGGATGCACAAGTAAATTTTGCTGATGCTGCGAATGTAAAAATTCACACTGGTGATGTTAAAAAAATACTCAAGCGATTTTCACATGCAGATGTTGTCATTCTTGATCCGCCTCGCGATGGTGCCAAAAAAAATGTGATAGATAGCCTGGTGACTTGCAATCCAAGAGCAATCATCTATGTAGCCTGTGACCCGGCATCTCTGGCAAGGGATAGCGCTCTTTTGCGTGATAACAATTACACACTCCAGAAACTGCGTGCTTTTGACCTCTTTCCGATGACACATCACATCGAGTGCGTTGCCCTCTTTACACCCGCTGAGGTATCTTGACCCCATGAGCAAGAATTCATTGGGTAGAAAAAGAAATCTCACAGTTGGCGACAATGATTTCGAAATCTTTGATATCAACGGCATTGAGGGAGCAGCAGATCTACCCTTTTCACTGAAGATTCTTCTCGAAAACCTTTTGCGTACTGAAGATGGAGCAAATATCACCACTGAACACATCACAGCTCTTGCTCAATGGGATCCTGCAATTGAACCCGATACAGAAATTCAATTTACTCCCGCTCGTGTTGTCATGCAGGATTTCACAGGTGTTCCATGCGTCGTTGACTTAGCAACGATGCGCGAGGCAATCGTTGAGCTTGGGGGAGATGCCGCAAAGGTCAATCCACTCGCACCCGCCGAGCTCGTCATCGACCATTCGGTCATTGCAGATGTATTTGGCACACGCGATTCATTTGAACAAAACACAGATATTGAGTATGAACGTAATCGCGAGCGTTATCGTTTCTTACGCTGGGGACAAGGCGCTTTCGACGAGTTTAAGGTTGTCCCGCCAGGAACTGGAATTGTTCATCAGGTAAATATTGAATACTTGGCTCGCGTCGTCATGACTCGTAAAGTTGACGGCGCACTTCGCGCCTATCCAGATACTGTCGTTGGTACCGACTCGCACACGACCATGGTGAACGGTCTCGGCGTTCTTGGTTGGGGAGTGGGTGGAATTGAGGCAGAGGCGGCTCTCCTTGGCCAGCCGGTTTCAATGCTCATTCCTCGCGTTGTAGGTTTCAAACTCAGCGGTGAATTACCGGTGGGCACAACCGCAACCGATTTAGCTCTGACGATTACGCAGATGCTTCGTAAGCACGGTGTTGTTGGCAAGTTTGTTGAGTTCTACGGCCCAGGTGTTGTCAGTGTGCCCATGGCAAACCGCGCAACCATCGGAAATATGAGCCCTGAATACGGTTCAACATGTGCAATTTTTCCAATCGATGAAGAGACTCTTCGTTACCTTCGCCTTACAGGTCGCAGCGAAGATCAAGTTGCACTCGTTGAAGCATATGCAAAGGCCCAAGGGTTATGGCACGACCCTGCAGCATCACCGCGTTTTTCAGAGCATATCGAACTTGATCTTTCGACAGTTGTTCCCTCAATTGCTGGACCAAAGCGTCCGCAGGATCGCATCTCACTCTCTGATTCAAAGGATGCATTTGAAAAGATTCTGCCTACATACTTCACCGAAAAGACAGGTAGGGCTGCCTACCCAGCCAAGGTTGGCGCTCACGAAACCACTGTGAAGAATGGCGATGTTGTAATTGCCTCAATCACTTCCTGTACAAACACTTCAAACCCATCTGTGATGATTGGTGCAGCACTTCTTGCAAAGAACGCGGTAGAGAAGGGGCTGACATCTAAGCCGTGGGTAAAGACCACTCTTGCGCCAGGATCTAAGGTTGTTACCGATTACTACGATCGAGCTGGATTAACGACCTACATGGAGGCCCTCGGCTTTAACCTTGTTGGTTACGGCTGCGTTACCTGTATCGGCAACTCAGGACCGCTTCCGACAGAGATCAGTAAGGCCATCAACGAAAATGATCTTGCAGTTACTGCCGTGCTCTCTGGCAACCGTAACTTTGAGGGACGAATCAGCCCAGATGTGAAGATGAATTATTTGGCATCACCTCCACTTGTAGTGGCTTATGCCCTTGCCGGAACTATGAACCACGACTTTGAGAAAGATTCTTTGGGCAATGATAAGAATGGTAACCCTGTCTTGCTCAAGGACATTTGGCCGTCTGCGCAAGAGATTCAAGATGTCATCGACGCTTCAATCTCTTCTGCGATGTTTACTAAGGATTATGCAAGTGTCTTTGATGGCGATCATCGCTGGAAATCACTTGATACTCCAACGGGAAAGACATTTGAATGGGATGCCCAATCAACCTACGTTCGTAAGCCTCCTTACTTTGAGAATATGCCAGCAACTCCTGCACCCGTTGTAGATATCTCTGGAGCTCGGGTTCTTGCAATTCTTGGTGACTCAGTTACGACAGATCACATCTCTCCAGCTGGAAATATCAAAGCAGATTCACCGGCTGGCAGATATTTAGAGTCACATGGTGTTGCACGCAATGATTTCAACTCGTATGGTTCACGTCGTGGTAACCACGAAGTAATGATTCGTGGAACATTTGCAAACATTCGTTTGAAGAATTTACTTCTCGATGGAGTTGAAGGGGGATTCACTCGCAACTTCCTAGACTCGGGGGCGCAAGCAACCATCTACGATGCATCAATGGCCTACCAAGCAGCAGGCATTGGCTTAGTAATTCTGGCTGGAAAAGAATACGGCTCAGGATCTTCACGCGACTGGGCAGCTAAAGGAACAGCGCTCCTCGGAGTCCGCGCAGTGATTGCCGAGAGCTTTGAACGTATCCATCGATCCAACTTGATCGGTATGGGAGTTCTTCCTCTGCAATTTATCGAAGGTCAGAACGTTGCCTCACTTGGCCTCAAAGGTGATGAAATATTTTCAATTTCTGGAATTACAGCCCTGAATTCAGGTGGAGTGCCTAAAGAGGTTACTGTCACTGCGGGCACAATTACCTTCCAAGCCAAGGTGCGAATAGATACTCCAGGCGAGGCTGATTACTACCGTCACGGTGGAATCATGCAGTTCGTCCTACGACAATTGCTTGGGTGATCTAGACTCTCACCTGTGATTGATTCAATTAAGGGGCCAGAAGATATAAAAACCCTGACTCAGGATGAGTTGGTGGCTCTTGCTGGGCAGATTCGCTCCTTTCTGATTGAGAAAGTCTCAAAGACTGGTGGCCACCTGGGTCCCAATCTCGGTGTTGTTGAACTGACGATGGCGATCCATCGAACCTTTGATTCACCACGGGATGTCATCCTCTTTGATACCGGCCATCAATCCTATGTTCATAAAATAATTACCGGTCGTGCCGGAGAATTTGATCTACTCCGACAACGTGGTGGCATTGCTGGCTACCCTAATCGCGGCGAGTCCGAACATGACGTTATTGAAAACTCTCATGCCTCCACGGCTCTGTCTTGGGGAGATGGAATCTCTCGTGGTTTCTCGTTAACCGGGCAGAACGATAGAAGTGTTGTAGTTGTTGTTGGAGATGGCGCACTCACAGGTGGAATGTCTTGGGAGGCGCTTAACAATATTGCGGCGGCAAAAGATCGCAACCTCATCCTTGTGGTTAACGATAATGAGCGTTCTTACTCTCCAACAATCGGGGGAGTTGCAACTTACCTTTCAACACTTCGCGTGACTCAAGGATATGAGCGCTTCCTTGATTGGGGTAAAGAGATCCTCCACAAAACTCCAGTTGTAGGAACACCAATCTACGAAACACTTCATGGAGTGAAAAAAGGTATCAAAGACATTGTTGCTCCCCAGGGAATGTTCGAAGATCTTGGTTTGAAATATGTTGGACCAATCGATGGTCATGATTTTCATGCTTTGGAAAAGGCGCTTACTCAGGCCAAACAATTTGGCGAGCCGGTTCTTGTACACGTTATTACCGAAAAAGGCCGTGGCCACCAACCAGCCATCGCTGATGAAGCAGAGAAATTTCACGCAGTGGGAGTTGTGGATCCGGCAACTGGTATTCCGGTAGCTAAGAGTGCACGCTCATGGACGCAGGTCTTCTCCGAGGAGCTCGTTGAAATTGGCACAGAGCGTGAAGATATTGTCGCAATTACTGCAGCGATGCTTGGCCCAACTGGACTTGATAAATTTGCGGCAGCTTTCCCAGAACGCACAATTGATGTCGGCATTGCCGAACAGCATGCAGTAACAAGTGCTGCAGGTATGGCATTTGCAGGTCTCCACCCTGTTGTCGCAATCTATTCAACCTTTCTCAACCGTGCATTTGACCAGCTGCTATTAGATGTTGCCCTTCACAAGGCCGGGGTGACATTTGTTCTCGATCGCGCTGGAATCACCGGCGATGACGGCCCATCACACCACGGTATTTGGGATATAGCCCTCACTGGAATCGTTCCATCGCTCTGCCTTGCAGCCCCGCGAGATGGTGAACGATTAAAGGAAGTTCTTCGCGAAGCAGTTGATATCTCTGATGCGCCAACAGTTCTGCGTTTTCCAAAAGGCGCAGTCACTGCAGATATTCCTGCTTTCGAACGTCGCGATGGTATCGATGTTCTCTATCGTGGTGAGAGCGCAGATGTTCTTCTCATCAGTGTCGGTGCGATGGCGCAGGTTGCAGTTGAAGCAGCCTCACAGGCATATCGCGAAGGTGTTGGGGTCACTGTGATTGATCCGCGGTGGGTCAAGCCACTACCTCAATCTTTAATCTCGATGGCAGATCGCTACAAGAGCGTCGTTGTGGTCGAAGATGGCATCGCGCACGGCGGCATTGCAAGTGCACTCTCTGAAATGTTTAGAAGCGCAGGTCTAGATACACCGATTCACTCAATCGGCGTACCGTTGGCCTTTATAGAGCACTCCAAGCGCTCTGAGATCTTGAACGATCTCGGAATTACCGCGCAGAATATTGCTCGTGAAATTGTTGAGTGGTCTAGCTCTACTTTGAAGGCAGAGATGCCACTCCCGCAGGATGAAAACGAGAACCGCAGACAGACTCGCTAATTCCTTCGCGATCTAAGAACGGCAAGATTCC
>JBJTKU010000020.1:0-3891 GCA_046096605.1 Candidatus Planktophila sp.
CTCTTGGTCTTGTTCAGATGACACGTAAGCGTGTGGGACAAGGACTCATCGAAGCCTTCTCGACAACGTGTGATTCATGTTCTGGTCGCGGAATTCATATCCATATGGATCCAGTAAAGATTAAAGCTCCAACGCCTCAGATAAATTCGCAGTCAGCCAATCATCTAGATGTTGAGGAAGAGTCAGCAACTGCACATGAATTCCACGAGGTTCTCAACGACCAAACCCCTGCCATCGAAGATGATGGGCAAGGCGCCCCTAAGGGACGTCGTCGTCGTAGAGCTGCCTCAACCGGGGTCATCACGCCTGGCGCATAGATCCCTAATTTGACCCGAGGTGTACGGACTCCGTACCCTAGACCCCTGCCCAAGGCCAGCCCCACTCTCGAGCCGAGGCTTAACTGAACTGGAGTAAGAACGTGTACGCAATCGTGAAGGCTGGCGGACGCCAGGAGAAGGTAACTGTTGGCGAGACCATCACAGTCGATCGCATCGACTCTGCTGCAGGATCATCAGTTTCATTCCCAGCTGTTCTCGTCGTAGACGGCACAACTGTTACTGCAGATCCAAAAGCGCTCGCATCTGTGAAGGTGACTGGCGAGATCATTGACGAAGTAAAGGGTCCGAAGATCGACATCCTTCGTTACATGAACAAGACCGGCTATCGCCGTCGTCAAGGTTTTCGTGCACAACACACTCGAGTCAAGATCACCGCAATTAGCGGCGTTAAGTAAAAGGGGCGCAATAAATGGCAAGTAAGAAGGGTGTCTCCTCGACACGAAACGGTCGCGATTCCAATCCACAGTACCTTGGCATCAAGCGTTTTGGTGGACAAGAAGTAAACGCCGGTGAGATCTTGGTCCGCCAGCGCGGTACACACTTCACCCAGGTAAGAATGTAGGACGCGGAAAGGACGACACACTCTTTGCATTAGCTGCAGGAGCTGTTGAGTTCGGCCGCGCTCGCGGTCGCCGTGTAGTGAATGTAGTTCCGGTAGCGTAAAAAGGTTTCCCTTAAAAGAGCGGGCCGCATCCATGCGTGTCCGCTTTTTTATTGCTCATAAAGGTTTCAATTAAAGTTTAATCTCAAGGAAAGAGGAGAGGTGATGACAACATTTATCGATCGCGTAACCCTTTTTGCAACTGCCGGAAACGGAGGAGACGGTTGCGTCTCTGTCAAGCGCGAGAAATTTAAACCACTCGGTGGTCCAGATGGTGGAAACGGCGGACGTGGTGGTGATGTCATCCTTGTCGTAGATTCCAGCGTTACAACACTTCTTGATTTCCATCACTCACCACATCGCAAAGCAACCTCTGGCCATCAAGGTTATGGTGATCGCAAAGATGGTCACTCCGGTGAGGATCTCATTCTGCCTGTTCCCAATGGCACAGTTGTTTACGATAAAGATGGAAATCTGCTTGCAGATTTAGTCGGCATCGGAACAACATTTTTGGCAGCTCAGGGTGGCCATGGTGGTCTGGGAAATTTAGCACTCTCATCATCTAAGCGCCGTGCACCAGGCTTTGCTCTTCTTGGTGAACCAGGTGAATCTCGCACTCTCTATCTCGAATTAAAATCAGTTGCGGATATCGCACTCGTTGGTTTTCCAAGTGCCGGAAAGTCTTCGCTGATAGCAGCGATATCTGCTGCGCGTCCAAAGATTGCCGACTATTCATTTACAACGCTGGTTCCAAATCTCGGAGTAGTACAAGCGGGCGAAACTCGCTTTACTGTTGCAGATGTTCCGGGACTTATTCCAGGGGCCTCAGAAGGTAAAGGACTGGGCCTTGAATTCCTACGTCACGTTGAACGATGTGTTGCTCTTGTGCATGTACTCGATTGCGGAACGCTTGAGACAGATCGCAATCCAGTTCACGATCTAGAGATTATCGAAAAGGAACTCGCACTCTACGGTGGCTTAGAAGATCGAGTGCGCATTGTTGCCTTAAATAAGATCGACCTTCCAGATGGATCTGCGATGGCAGATATGGTTGAAGATACGCTGCGCGAGAAGGGCTACGAGGTCTATAAAGTTTCAGCAGCAAGTCGTGAAGGTCTGCAGGAGCTGATCTATGCCATGGGACGTCTTGTTCATAAAGCACGGACCGAAGCTGATACCCAAGAGCGCACGCGCATAATCTTGCGACCTACTGCAGTTGATGATTCAGGCTTTAAGGTTCAAGCAAATTCCGATGGCTCATTTACCGTTCGCGGTAAAAAGGTAGAACGATGGGTTCGCCAAACAAACTTCAAGAATGCCGAAGCAATCGGCTACCTTGCAGACCGTCTTGCTCAACTCGGTGTCGAGAAGGAGCTCTACAAGAAAGGCGCTGTCGCTGGAAGTGAAGTGCGTATTGGCGATGGGGACGACGAAATCATCTTTGATTGGGAGCCAACGATCGAGGCTGGAGCAGAACAATTGGCAGGCCATCTCCATCGTCGCGGGGAAGATTCACGGCTTGAGTCGACGTGGATTGTTCCTGAACGTGAAGCCAACGAACTTACCGATGAAGAAATTGCAAAACAATGGGAGTACAACGTGGAAGATCCACACACTCCACAGGTGAGAGAGTAGTCACATGACACGCACAGCAATTACCTCAGCAAAGCGCATCGTTATCAAGATCGGCTCATCTTCTCTGACAGGAACGGCTGGATCACAATTAGATTCAAGTGCTGTCGAAAAGATTGTCAGCGTGATTGCAGATCTCAAAGCACGTGGTGCTGAAGTCGCACTGGTCTCGTCCGGTGCTATCGCCGCAGGCCTTGCGCCACTAAATTTAACGTCTCGTCCTAAAGATCTAGCAACACAGCAGGCAGCTGCATCTGTTGGTCAAGGTCTGCTTATTGCTCGATACAACGAAGCGTTCTCATCACATTCGATTCTCTCTTCGCAGGTATTGCTGACAACTGAAGACATTGTGCGCAGATCTCACTATCAAAACGCGCATCAGACGCTAGCAAAGCTTCTCTCACTCGGTGTTGTTCCAATCATTAACGAGAATGACACAGTTGGAACGCAAGAGATTCGCTTTGGCGATAACGATCGATTGGCTGCTTTAGTTGCTCTCTTAATTAGTGCGGACTTACTCGTTCTGATATCTGATATCGATGCTCTCTATGACTCACCACCACTACAGGCTGGTGCGAAAGCAATTCATGAAGTTATTGCAATGTCAGAGATTGAATCGATAGCACTCGGTGGGGCTGGTTCTGCTGGCGTGGGCAGTGGAGGAATGGTGACCAAGGTTGAAGCCGCACGTATCTCGACTAGTGCTGGCATTCCAATGCTTTTGACATCACTTGCGCAATCTGCACAAGCTTTAGAAGGAAGTCCGGTTGGAACCCTTTTTCACGCACAAGGCCAACGCACAACTTCACGTTTGCTGTGGCTTGCCCATGCATCGACGCCACAGGGCCGCTTAATACTCGACGATGGTGCAGTTACCGCCATTCGCGAACGCGGAGTCTCACTCCTACCAGCTGGTGTCACCAGCGTCAGCGGCGAATTTATTTCTGGAGATACTGTCGAGCTTGTTTCGCAGCAAGGAGAAGTTATTGCACGAGGCCTTGTGGCCTTTGATGCTGCAGAGATTCCTCAAATGCTCGGTCGCTCGACCAAGGAATTAGCAGCTTCCCTTGGAGCTGAATACGAGCGCGAGCTCGTACATAGAGATGATTTAGTTCTTCTCTGAAATTTGTCGCAAGACATCAACAATATCGACGCTAATTCCATCTGCACTCGTAGGCATATCACTGAGTTTTACGATGACGGTATTCCAGGCCTTGTCTTGGTAGATATATTGGCCGTGTAGCCCCATCATGAGATTAACTCTTTGATAGGGATGCCACATCTGTGCGCTGTATCCCCACCCATAATCAAGGGTGACAA
>JBJTKU010000021.1:0-5731 GCA_046096605.1 Candidatus Planktophila sp.
ATGCACGACAGGACAGCGATCACAGGTTGAGATAATAGGGAAGACAGGACACCGTACAGTTGTAGAGGTGGACTTGGGAAGAGTGGGCAACAACTGGAAAAGATACCATTTGAACTAAGCCTGTCGCCGGTTCAGTCAACCACAACTAATAGTCCTATAGGTTCACTATATCTAGCCTTCTAACCGCGGTAGATCACGGTTGACAGTGGTACTATATGTGCTATAGTGAGTATACAGAGAGGTTCACTATGCGCTCACAGTTACTATATGTTGTGCCACTATTGTTCACAGCGGGGATTGCTTCTGCTCAGCAGTACGAGAATCCCATGTATATCACTCAGGGGAACGGTCCAGTCCGCGTTATGAACGGTCGTGTACCGCCTAATTATGTGGAAGCAGACGGTCCTAATGCGCTATATCCAGTAAAGTCGTATGTAATTGAGCGGCAACCTATAGTAATGCCTGCTCCGCAAGTCACAGTAACTAATAACATAATTATGCCTCGCCCGCCTGCTGTCAAGCATCATCCTGTTCGTAAACATGTATACAAACCACCGTGCCAATGTAAACTATAGTGAATCGGTATAGTATACATTCGTTGTATACATATAGTGGGAATGTATACTTGATCGGAAAGGTATAGTATACATTCGCTTGTATACAGACAAATGTCAACTTAGTTTATGTAAACATTTTGGAGTGTTTATGTAAACATAGTATACCGAAATGGTTTAGTATACATTCGCCCTGGGGTGATCTTTGTGTCGCGATCTTCTTACATAGTTGATCGTTTAGGTATAGTATACATTGAGAGTGCCTATATGTATACAAGGTGAATGTCAACTTAGTTTATGTAAACGACCTGGAGGTCAGGGTTCGGGGGAACTTGAACCCATCACGCGATCCCTATTGGGTGTGCGCTTTATATTGTTATAATAGCATCGTTAGAGGCAGCGTCAACCACCACTAGCGACTAGCAGCAATTGACGAGCATATATAGCGATTCGGGGAGTTCCTGTGCGATCAGGTTTGCGCCAATATGCGATCTGCTTAGGGGAGAGATAACCGTTACGCTCATAGAACTGGGCCATTGATGTTCCCATACGAGCGTGGCAGGGACGGAAGCCCTTACCGTTTAGATTGGTTGTGGATTTAAGTTCCTGTTCAATATGGGTTTGACGCTTGTTGAGTGCTACTAGTGCGCGAGCCACTGCTTTATCGTTAGTAGCGAGAAGATTGCGGATGGATTCGACGGTATGGGTCATAGTGTTCTCCCCTGCTTATAGTATCAGTATAGACTCAACGATCGTGCTGTCAACCGGTGGTTTGTTTATGTAAACGACCTGGAAGTCAGAGTTCGGCGGAACTTGAACCCATCACGCGGTGGATATCTCCTGTGCGCTTTATATTGTTATAATAGCATCTAGTTGGGTTGCGTCAACCGCCCATAAGTAGAGCTCCCGCAAGTAGAGTCACAAAGTAGGCGAATATCGCTATAACAAAGATGTGCTCTTTCATATTACTATAATAAAGTCACAATTTTATATGTCAAGTGAGAGCTATATGTAGTGTTGTTTATGTAAACATTCTGGACTATATCTTGTGTCTGGGTGGGACTATATGTAGTCCTTATTTGTTTATGTAAACAGCCCGGGGTTGACTCGTTTGGAAGAGAGTGTATTATAGCATTATGAGAAAGAAGCGCACGGATCGTAACCATATTGTATACAGCATCACTATCGGGTCTGCTGTATATATAGGCGTCACTGCTAAGACGGAGTCTACTGTTCCGAAGAGCTTGTGGAGTCGCCTATCAAAGCATTGGTATCGTCGCAATGATGCTACAAGGGCTCATTGGGCTATATATAGTGCTCTGCGTGGATTGACAGAACGCTCAGAAGCTGTTATAAAAGCAGAACATATAGTGCGTGGGAAAGAAGCTGCCCACAAGCTAGAGCGTGAGTTAATTCGTCAGTATCGTCCAATTCTTAACACAGACAAGAGAGGCTAACATGTTTAACCGTGAACCGTTGCTCGCTATTGTAAAGGGTGCCATTCAGTCCAGTGCTCACCGTGATGAGCATAACGACTTTTGGATGCATAGAATTGAGCGTAGGGACTTTAAGGCTCATACTAACATTGTTCTGCGTCATATGGGTTTTAGAGAGGAACTTAACAAAGACATTATTGCCCAGCTAAAGGCTGCTGGGTATAAGGCAGAGGCATTTGAGGGTTCTTATTATGTGGGCTGCGGTTGGAATGAAGTATTCACCCGCATTAAGTGTCAGGTTAGCCAAACAGCTTGACCTTTGCTAGGTGCGCTGTTATAGTAAGAATACGCTGTAACAGCGCATCTAACAAAAGGAATAGGCAAATATGGCATTTACACAGATCTCCACTACACAGGTTGAATTTCTTGAGGACTATCTTCGTGGTACCGGTCGCACATTGAGTGAAGCTCAGGCTCGTGCGCTATATGGTATTCAGAATCTCCGTGCTCGCATTAGCGACTTGCGGGATGCTGGTTTGAAGGTTCGTCGTGAGAAGAACACCGAAGGTCGTGCCCGTTATGCTGTCAGTGCCCGTGATGTCACTGGTAGCCGTGCTAAGATCTTTGCTTAATAAATAAATCAAAAGTGGGTAGAATCGTTCTGCCCACTCTTCATCTCGGGAGCATTAGATGTCGTCAGGTTATAGTTTCCTTCAGTATGTAGAGTCGCTCAAATTAATTGGATTTCCTATTGACAAAGTCACCGGAGGTGATATATACTCTGTATATAAGGATAAGCTAGACATCAAGGATGCTATATTGCGTCTACATGGTGTAGCAGAGTTTCGCCGTAAGATGAAGTCTAGACTAAAGACGCCCGAATAGCTCAGCTGGTAGAGCAACTGATTTGTAATCAGTAGGTCGGCGGTTCGAATCCGTCTTCGGGCACCAATGGCTCCGTAGCTCAGCAGGATAGAGCAACAGACTTCTAATCTGTGGGTCGCACGTTCGAATCGTGCCGGAGTCGCCACATAAATACAATACCTTTGCAAAGGAGTATTTTAATGGCAAAACCAACACACCCAGTTCTAGTTGAACTATTCAGCAATGACCTGCCTAAGATGTCTAATGAGAGCACAGAAGTATGGCAAGTCACAATGCAGTTTATGGTTCCAAAGGGTCAGAACATTGAGCAGCTTGTCGCTGATATATCCACAGGTAAGTGGCAGAACAATGTACCACTAAACCTATCTTATACAGACGTTACCAAAGTCAAGTAAGTTTACATTTAATAGCGCCGGTTGACTTATACCTACTTGGCGCTATTATTATGACTATAGGAGGACTTCATGCGTGAATGTAAGCAGGAACTAGACATTACTCTTGATGGCAATGTTATATGGGTTATCGACTTCTACGAGGATGGCGAATATGCGTTCACCGTAGGCTACAAGGACATGACTACAGCCAATGAAGCCAAGCGTCGTTGGTATGTGGGTACAGCCGTTGACTTCAGTGACTTATCCGAGGTTGACAGGTTCAAGGACGATGCTATTATATACTGACAATAGAGGAGTAGGGCATGTTTACAGTCAAGTGTGGTAAGGTTAAGCAGACGTTTGATATTTGGGAAGATGCCAAGGCTTTCGCCGAGAAGGAGTCTTGGATCCAGAATGCCCAGGCTGTGATCTTCAATCGCAAGGGAGACACGGCGTTCGTTAGGGTTCCGTGATGTTAAGGGCACTCGCAGTTATTTCAGTCACCTCATTGTTTGTATTCTCTGCGGGTGCCCAATCTTATGTAGAATCTAACGCCATTGACACAGTCTGTGAATGGCAATATAAAGATAAGCGCGGCATAGACAAGTGCCACATCATAGCGATGGGGACCCATGCTATGAACACAAATGTTCTGATGTTCACTATAGACAACATGGTAGTCTCTCTCGTAGATGAAGATGGAAAGAGATCTGCGGAGATAGGTACTGGTGGCTTTTGGGATTTCCAGGCTAAGTGGAAGGGCTCGTATACAGACAAGTTCCGTATAATCGAAGAGGGTCCGGCGTCTGTAAACACTATTAAGTTGAGCAACGGATACAAGATCAAATTGGTATACTAAGGGTGGTTGACAAGTTCGAATAAGGTGCTATAGTAAGGTATAAGATGAGGAGCACACAATGAAGACAGATTATGCTATGGCGTTGACTTACATAACGATGTCGGCTACGGACGATGAGCTCCGTTGCTTTATCGAAGCTATCAAGACTCGCCGTACTTGGTTGGGTCGTCAGAATATCCGCTCATTTGTTGCGGGTGATACGGTTTCATTCACCGGTCGCAATGGTCTTACGCTCACGGGCAAGATCACGAAGGTGATGCAGAAGAATGTGATTGTCAACACCAATCGTGGCAATTATCGAGTTCCGGCTAACATGTTACAAGCCGGTTGACAGCACTCACAGAGGTGCTAATATATAGTGGGTGGAATGGTTCCACCCAACACACACACAAAGGAGTATACAATATGTTTACAGTTGCTGGTCTTTCTCGTCAGAATGGTACGCTCAAGCTTCGCTTTGCGAATGACTTCGTGACTCGTATCAAGGTGCTTGGTCGCAATGGTCATAAGGATATTGACCTTGTGGAGTTGCCGCAGGCTATGACTAAGGACGCTGCTGTGGCGTATCTGTCAACGCTGGACACCTTTAAGGGTGTCGAAGCACAGAGTGTCTTTGCGGACTATCAGTCCAAGAATGTTAAGACTGCTTCCAAGGGTAAGGAGCTCGAAGTTGAAGTAGAGTTCGAGAGTGCCGAAGCTAAGGCTAAGCGGGAGCGTGATGCTGCTCGCAAGCGTGAAGCCCGAGCTGCTGCTAAGACTGCAGAACTTGCTTAAAGAATTGGGGGGCTAGTCCCCCCTTTCTTCTTGACGAGTGCCTCTAACTGCTATATAGTAATATTATAGGGAGGCTGATATGGAAAAGCAAGACGTCCTAAATCTTTTAAACAATGCTGCTGATCTCCTAGAAGGACTGGAGGGCAATGAAGATGCTCTTGAGAAGGCTATGACCCATATCATGTCAGCAATCAACATCATTGACAAGTATGCTATAGAGGAGTAATATGTTCCCATAGCTCAATTGGTTAGAGCATCGGTCTCATAAACCGCAGGTTCCTGGTTCAAGTCCAGGTGGGAGCACCACATGTCCGCGTGGTGGAATTGGTAGACACAAGGGACTTAAAATCCCTCGGCTTCGGCTATGCCGGTTCGACTCCGGCCGCGGATACCACTCTTGACAAGCTCTTTGTTTGTGCTATTGTAAAGCATAAACAAAGGAGCATCTCATGTCTATAGCACTCGCTCGTATGTATACAAAAAGCTCAATTAAAAGCAAAGTAGTAATAGCATATGACAAAATAGATGCTACTAAAAAATGGGTAGAATACTCTCTAGATCAAGTAAGTCTTAATAAAGCATTACAAACAGCTTCGTTTACAGACAAATGTATCATATTACAAGCGCTCAAAGTAGTAGAGCGCAAGCTAGAGTATCATTACAAGCATAAAAACTTCTGTATGTCAACAGCTACAGCACAGTTTAAGCAAGCTCGTCGTTTGCTTAAAATGTAAACAATAAGCAGGGGTTGACAGCTCGTTAGCCCCTGCTATACTAACATTATAAACAAAGGAGCAGCACATGACACAGGTATCTGTTTTTGAGCGCTTTCAAGACGCTATTGATCGT
>JBJTKU010000022.1:0-8101 GCA_046096605.1 Candidatus Planktophila sp.
CCTGTTCCTGGAGGGCCATAGAGCAGAACGCCCTTTGGAATCTTTGCTCCAATGAGAGCGTACTTTGCTGGATTTGCTAAGAAGTCTTTGATCTCCTCAAGTTCTGCGATTGCTTCATCTGCGCCGGCAACATCTGCAAAGTTGTTCTGAGGAACATCGTTGTTTTGCAGTTTGGCGCGTGATTTTCCAAAAGAAAATACCCTATTGCCGCCTTGCGCCTGGCTCATGAGGAAGAAGAAGAGAAGTCCGATAAGTAAGAATGGGAAGAATGAGAAGAGAAAGCTCACCAGAACTGATTGCTTTGCAACCTCTACGCTCCAACCTTTTGATGGTGGATTACCTGTCAGTGCATCCACCAGAGTTGGCTCTTGGCGGGCAATATAGGAGGCCTCTACTTTGGAGGCACCATTGATCAGCTTTCCTGATTTAAGAACGAGACGAATCTTCTGTGAGTTATCGACAAGTACAGCTGATTCAACATCTGATTTTGCGATGGCATCTAAAGCTTGAGACGTCTTAATTGTTTCGTAGCGATTACCCGCACCAGAGATCTGCCCAAAGATGGATACCGCAAAAATCGCAACGATAATCCAGAATAGAGGTCCACGAATCAGACGCTTAAAACGCGACTGAGGAACCTGCGCAGTTGTAGGAGCTTTCTTCTTCTTTGCTTCCTGCTTTTTACTCATTAAATGTCTACTCAATTCTTATTCGTACATGTGCTTTGCTAGCACACCAATGAAGTCGAGGTTGCGATATTTCTCATCAAAATCAAGGCCATATCCAACGACGAAATCTTTAGGGATATCAAATCCGACATACTTCACGTTAACTTCAACCTTGGCAGCTTCCGGTTTACGCAAGACAGTTAGAATTTCAACTGAGCCCGCACCGCGCGAAATTAAGTTTGCACGAAGCCATGAAAGTGTTAAACCTGAATCGACGATATCTTCCACAATCAAAATGTTGCGACCCGTGATGTCACGGTCGAGATCTTTAAGAATGCGCACCACTCCACTTGATTTTGTTCCAGATCCGTAAGATGAAACTGCCATCCAATCCATTTCTATATGGCGCTGCATTGCGCGGGTAAGGTCTGCCATCGCCATTACCGCGCCTTTGAGAACACCAACAAGCAGGAGGTCTTTACCTTCGTAATCTTTATCAACTCGCGCAGCTAACTCTTTTATCTTTGCCGACAACTCTGCTTCTGTTGCAATAACGCGTTCGACATCAGTACCGACTGCTTGTAGATCCACCTGGTGGGTCTCCTTCATAAATTGGCTAGCCGTTGAGGCTAGCTGCGGGCGTAGAGCGAAAGTCTGCCCGAAATCCGAGCAACCTTCACACCACCTGGCAGGCTCACCTCGCCTTGGCCGTGCCACGAGGTGACCAACGCCTCAACTGCGCTCACATGATCGGCGGTAATCGACCCACTTGGTGCTCCTTGAGCGTAGATAGCCCGACGCAAGACTCGAGTACGTACCGCCCTTGGCAGAGCCGAAAGCTGATTGATATCAAGATCGGCCATATCTAACCCAGCGATCGCCTGGTCTGCGAGGGTATCGAGAGCATCTGCATCGTCTCGCAATAGAGAAGCGGTTCGGGCTAACGCCTCAGAGATTCCCGGACCTAGCTCTTTCTCCATCAACGGAAGTACTTGTGTGCGCACTCGGACGCGAGTGAAATCGTTATTGAAATTATGTGGATCATTCCACACTTCACAACCTAATTCTTTGCACGCCTGCTCAGTTACTTGGCGAGTCAGATGAAGTAGCGGTCTAATGATTTTTCCATTGACAGATGCCATGCCAGATAACGATCGTGCACCTGATCCGCGGGCAAGCCCTAATAGAACAGTCTCGGCTTGATCATCACGAGTATGTCCAAGATAAATGTGCAAAGCATTTACTTCTTCTGCAATTTTATGAAGGGCTGCATATCTTGCATCGCGTGCGCCAGATTCAAGGCCTGAACTTTGATCAACGCTAACCTGTCGTGAGATTACATCAGAATATCCCAGGCCCTTTAATTGCGAAACAACTTTCTCTGCTTGCACAGCTGATCCGATTTGCAATTGGTGATCAATGGTTACGGCAATTGGCCTGACAAGAAGATCTTTTGATTCGAGCAAAATTGCCGCAGCTAGAGCTAAGGAGTCAGCCCCGCCAGAGACTGCAACAAGTACAACATCACCTGCTGTTAACTGTTCCAGATAGGGACGTACTGCAGTGAGAATCTCAACTTTTGCGCGCGTCATGGGTCTAATGCTAGACCCGACCACCAAATGGCATAAGTCCTTTGATGCTGTAAATACTTGAATACAAAAGGCCACGATCTTTCGAGTTAGCTTCCCACATCATTCCGTCACCTGCGTAGATAGTGATGTGGTGGATGGACGAGATTGTTCCTTTGTATGAGTAGAACAAGAGGTCACCAGGGACGAGTTCGTTGAGCGAAACATGCTTGGTATAACCTGCATAAAGTGAAGAGTTAAGACGATCCCAATTCGGCCAACCTAAACCTGCTGATTTATATGCAGCGTAGACAAGTCCTGAACAATCAAAGGAATTTGGTCCTTGTGTTCCCCAGATGTAAGGCTTACGTGCCAGCACCTGCTTCTTCGCAAATGCAACTGCCGCGGCACGTTCTGCCTCATTGGTGCGAATTGTTGAACGCCCTTTAAACCCTAAATCTGGCCACACTTTCTTCTGCCCGCCAGTATTCGCAGCCGTATTGGCTTGGCTCTCTTCCAAAAGTGCCAATGCGCGTTGTTGCTCGAGGGTAATGCGAACCTTCTTCGCACTCGCTAATTCACGCGCTAACTTGTCCTGAATGGCCTGAAGTCGATCTACTTCTTCCTGTTGTTCTGCCCGTGCATCATCTGCAACTTTCTTAGCAGCAGCTACCTTTGCTGTGGCGGCTTCTTGTGCAACCTTGGCATCATCTGCCATCTTTTTTGCAGCTCTGGCAATTACTTCTGCAGCTTTAAATCGTTCGAGCGCTACTGTGTTCTTACTGCCAAGATTATCGAGCAAAGAAATTTGATCGATTAAGTCCTGTGGGCCGTTAGCGCTAAGTAGTGGTTGGATATCTGAAAAACTTCCACCCAAGATATAGGCATTTGTTGCAAGCTTTCCAATGACAGCATGTGTTGCAGATACTTCGGCGGCAGCTTCTTGCGCCTTCTTGGCGGCTTCGATTGCAGCAGCAGTTGCAATTGCTAATTCGCGCTTGGCAGCGATAAAGAGTGCTTGCGCAGCATTAGCTTTAGCCGTGAGGGTGCGAAGTGTTTGATTTGCAGCAGCTAACTTCTTAGCTGCCTCCGCCGCAGCAGCTTTCTTCGCCGCCTCGGCCTTTTTTGCTGCTTCGATCTGGGCCAGCGTTGGCTTTGGTGTTGCAGCAATCGCAGGGGTTGCAGAAAGAGCTAGGCCAAAGATCATGGCGATAGCGACAATTCTGCGACGGTTCTTCACGATAAGCCCTTCGTTACAACGGCCCACGATAAATCAGGAACCTTAGTAATTCCTGTTAAAAGCTTAAGTGTCGCTAGTTGGCTACATCTCTTCGGGAAAAAAGTATGGAAGCAACGATTGCTCCAAAACTGATATAGATGGCAGCCAGAGTTACTCCATGCGAGTAACTCACTTGCATTGTTCCACCCATTGCAATGACCTGAAGCTGATTTCCCGGAAGCCAATCAAGAGTAGAACTCTTGACTGCTCCGAGCAGGTTCTCAATAATCAAAATCCAGAGAACACCTATTGCTATCGAACTAATTGGTGAACGCAGCAGGAGTCCCATAATCATTCCAAGCATTCCAAAGCCCACAACAGAAATTGCGACATTGATAAAGGTATGGATGATCTGTGACCACCCATCGGATGTAAACCAGAGATCGCGCACCACATCAGCACCTGGCGCTAAGAAATAAGCGATTGCAATGGCCACGACTCCAGAAATGAGGACCATAACAAGGGCAAAGAGCTTCATCGAGATCAATTTCCCTGCAAGTAGGCGAAGTCGACCTGGTTGGCGCACCAAGAGATTGCGTAGGGTTCCATACGTGTATTCCTGCGCGGTTTGAGCTGCGAAGACACAATAGGCAATGATTCCAAGCAGGCTGCCTACATTCGAAAATCCGATAACAGATCCTGCAAATGATGAAAGCATCTCGCGTGAAATCGGATTAGCGGGATCTGAATTTCCTCGAGGAGAGTCAATAAGCAGGAAGAGGAGAGATGTAAAGAGCGCTGTAAAGAAGAGTGCTGCGCCAATGGTTCCTAAGAAGAGAGTTGGACGACGAAGTTTTCGCCATTCAGCACGGATGACACGAATCATTTCTTATCTCCTGTCATTTCAAAGAATGTCTCTTCGAGGTTAGGTAGCTGTGGCGAAAGTTGAGTCAGAAGTATCCCTGCTTCAAATGCCTTCTTATTTAAGGTTCCCGCCCAATCGGCTGGACCTTCAATATGTGCGACCCCGGATTGGATGTGCGCTTTATGTCCATCTGCAATCGCGATTGCAACAATCTTTTCAAGATCTGCGATTTTTTCAGTCCGCACCAACATAAATGGTTGTTGTGCTTCAAATAGTTGTTGTATGGGTCCGGCAAAAACAACCTCACCCTTACGGAGCATCACGATGTAGTCACTAATGATTTCTAACTCTGATAATAAGTGTGATGAAACGAAAACTGTAGTTCCTTTATCTGCAAGGCGGCGAAGTAAATCACGGATTTCCTGAATACCTTCTGGATCAAGACCATTTGTAGGTTCATCAAGAATCAAAATCTTGGGCTCAGGCAATAGCGCCGCTGCAATACCAAGACGCTGCTTCATACCCAAGGAATAAGTCTTGAATTTCGATTGTGCGCGATCTGCAAGACCTACAGTTGTCAGAACTTGAGCTACGCGTTCGTGGCTAAATCCACCGAGCGTTGCCAATACGTGCAGATTCTCAGCACCTGAGAGCGCTGGATAGAAAGCTGGCCCTTCAATCATTGCGCCCACGTGCTTGAGGTATTCATCAGGGTTGTCGATTGAATGTCCCAAAATCTGACCTGATCCACCGCTTGGAGAAATAAGCCCCAAAAGCATGCGAATTGTTGTTGTCTTGCCAGCACCGTTGGGGCCAACAAAACCACAAATGCTGCCAAGAGGAACTTCAAAATTGGCATGTGAGACAGCAAAACCAGAATCGTACTTTTTGCTGAGATCTTGGACTGAGAGAGCGATCGTTTGAGCGTGCATGTAGTGAATATAGCGGGTCAAGATTAAGATTTCCCCATGTCAAAAAAGATCTGGGGCTATCAGCCACGCGAAGAGCGCCTTGCTCCTGATTGGGATCTCAATCCACAAACTGAGGCAGTACGTGCAGGGCTTTCACGTTCAGGTTTTGGTGAAACCGCAGAGGCTCTCTACCTGACATCTGGTTTTACATATTCATCTGCAGAAGAAGCAGTGGACTCATTTACCGATGAAGTTGATCACTTTCTCTATAGTCGTTTTCACAATCCAACAGTTGCGATGTTTGAAAAGCGATTGGCTGCAATTGAGGGTGCAGAGTTCTGCGTTGCAACCGGATCTGGAATGTCAGCGATGTTTGCATCAATTGCTTGCATGGTTAGTGCCGGCGATCACGTCGTTGCATCAGCTGCGATGTTTAGTTCTTGACATGTTGTCATTACAGAATTTCTCCCTAAATGGGGCGTCACCTTTGAATTAGTGACAGGCAATGATCCTGCTGCTTGGGCTAAAGCGCTAAGTAAGCCAACAAAGGTGGTCTTTATCGAGACCCCAAGTAATCCGCTATTGGAGATCGTTGATATCAAGATGGTGAGCGATCTGGCACATAAGGTCGGTGCAACAGTAATCGTTGATAACGTCATGGCCTCACCGATACTACAAAAGCCTCTTCAGCTTGGCGCTGATGTTGTGATGTATTCAGCGACAAAACATATGGATGGCCAAGGACGCGTTCTTGCCGGTGCAATCCTGGGATCGTTCTCTTATATTCACGAATATCTTCTCCCCTTTATTCGCCATACAGGTCCTGCACTAAGCCCATTTAATGCTTGGGTCCTAGTGAAATCACTCGAGACGATGGAAATGCGTGTGCGCCGAATGACCGAGAATGCGCAAGCGATCGCTGAATATCTGGAGAGCCGACCTGAGATTAAGAGTGTTCGCTATCCGGGACTATCTTCGCATCCTGAATACGAGTTGGCGCAACGTCAGATGAGTGGTGGCGGATCAACCATTGGAATCGAATTTAAGGGCAACGCTAAAGATGCCTTTAAGGTAATGAATTCACTACGAATTATCGATATCTCTAACAACCTTGGAGATAGCAAATCGTTGATTACGCATCCTGCCTCGACAACCCATCGCCGATTGAGCCCTGAAGTTCAAGCTGCCATGGGAATTACACCTTCAGTGTTGCGACTTTCTGTGGGGCTTGAGCATGTGGATGATTTGATTAAAGATTTAGATCAGGCATTTAAGAGTTGAGCTGCAACAAGCAAGCCAGAATAAAGAGTCAAGTAAGTAATCGACCAGTGGAAGATTCTGACTGCCACTGCATTGTAATTCTCTGAATTCTCTTTAAGTTGCAGCAGCTGAAAGGCAAAGACAAGACCGAGTGCGATCGTGATCGCCATCGCCCACCACTGTAAATCTGTGAGAGCGATAAGTGCCACCGAGCTTATGATCATTGCGATGGTATGGAACCACATATTTCGAAGGACAATATTTCGTGCTGCAATTACTGGAAGCATCGGGATTGAAGCTGCTTCGTAATCATCTTTATATTTAATGGCAAGTGCCCAGAAATGTGGCGGGGTCCAGAAGAAGATCACGAAGAAGAATGCGACTGCAGCCCACGAAAGCGAATTAGTAACTGCAGCCCAACCGATAAATACCGGCATGCACCCTGCAGCACCGCCCCAGACAATATTCTGTGATGTGTGGCGCTTGAGCGCAATTGTGTAGACCATTACGTAAAATGCCATGGCGATGGCTGTCAAAAGAGTTGCAAGTGGTTCGGTATACATCCAGAAAATCAAAAGAGAGAGTGCGCCAATTACTGTTGCAAAAATCGCAGCATGAACTTTTCCGATCGCACCGGTGACAAGTGGTCGCTTTGAGGTGCGCTCCATCAAAGTATCAAGATCGCTTTCTAAAACCATGTTAAATG
The DNA here is from genome assembly GCA_046096605.1 of Candidatus Planktophila sp. Lineage (GTDB taxonomy): Bacteria > Actinomycetota > Actinomycetes > Nanopelagicales > Nanopelagicaceae > Planktophila. The sequence goes on from JBJTKU010000022.1 coordinate 7,198, forward strand.
CATTCGCACTTCCTGCGGCTAACGTTCCTCCGACCAGGGTTGCAACAACAAGTCCCAGGGATGGCACTCCTTTTTCCGCAAGAATCATCGCGGGAATAGTTGAGATAAGAAGGAGTTCGACTACTCGTAGTTTCATCAGGGCGATATACGCTCGAACGAGGGTCATGGGGCAAGATTACCCAGCAAATCCGCTCCCTGTTCTCAGAGTGCTTTAAGGTTGCTTCGTTACCGTGCTCATAACAAGGAAGAAGGAGACACATGACACACGAGAATAATCAGAGTTCTGATGATCTCGATTGGATGAAAATTGCCAGAGAGGATGCGATCACTGATCAGCGACCCCGCGGTAAGCGACTACCATTTATCGCAGCAGTAGTCTCACTTGGCCTTATTGGTGCAGGTGCCGTTTTCGCTCAAACCAGCAATCAACCAGCTGCACAAACAGATGTGACCTCAACTGTTGCAAGTACTCCGATCCCGGCACCTACTGCAGATGCCCTCACCCCAACTCCATCTGTAGGAACAACCGATGTTCCTGTAATACCTAACGTTCCATCAGTTGCTGGGCAATACCGCGGTGATGATGACGATGAGGATCGCGGAGAGCATCACGGCTGGTTTGGAGATCGCGAAGGTCATGATCACCATGGGGATCATCACGATGATGAGCATGAGGATGACGACGACTAAGATATTCCTATGAGAAGAGCGCTTGTAGCCATTGCGGCGGCAAGTGCTCTCTCTTTTTTGGTCGCACCTATTGAGGCAACCGAGACTGCAACATCGACCATAGCTACCTCAAAGATGAAAGTCATCGCAACTCTTTCAGGAAATATCTCGCCGAAATCTGTTCTCTCGTCTGGAACAGGTTTAGTCAGTGCACATAACATGATGTACCGCCACT
>JBJTKU010000023.1:0-7643 GCA_046096605.1 Candidatus Planktophila sp.
CTGCATGAAGGCGCTCGTACTCCTCACGATTTTCGTAAGGCATTCCAATTACTGATGCATACCGTTGCATTTTTCATCCCTTTCATTTATCGACACTTGATGAGTAATTATTAGAGGTTATAGAAAGCCTTGGCTGTCTTATGTGTAATCCAATCCTGATCACTTTCAGAGTATCCGCTGATGACTTGAACTTGTGCTTTCCAAACTTCGACATAGGTGTTACCAACAACAATGACAGGCCAATCTCCACCCATCATCACGCGATTTGCACCGTAAGTCTTCACCATGAAATCAACGTATGGCTGCCAATCTGCCACAGTCCAATTGGCTAGATCAGATGCTGTGTTAAGACCTGAGAGCTTGGCATAAACATTAGGAAATACTGCAATTTCTGCCATTGAAGAAGCCCATGGCTCCATCTCTTTAGCTGCGATGGGTGGCTTAGCAAAGTGATCGACAACTATTTTGAGGTTTGGAAACTTCTTTGCCAAAGTGACAATATTCTTTGTATGTTCTGGCTTTACTGAAACATAGTCAAAGCTCAAGCCAAGCCGTTCAACGTGTCCAAGAGTTTCAAGGACGGCAGGGCGTGTAATCCATGCATCATCTGACTCGTACTTTGGATTTGAGTAATCATGGGTGAGGTTACGTACGCCCTTGAAGTACTTATTCTTAGCAAATATCTCTAATGCTGTACGAGATTCGTTAGGGCGTTCAAAAGGTACCCAACCAACTACTCCTTGCACAAAGTCAGAATGCTCTGCAACATCGAGCATGTAAAAGGTGTCATCGTAGGTATCAGCAGCCTGCACTAATACAGAACTTGTAACACCGGATGCTGGGATCTCAGGAGCTAAGCGCTCAGGGGTAAAGTCATCATAAAGAGGGCCGTAGGCAGGCTCAATCCAACTATATGCGCGCTCACTCATCACCCAGAGGTGTTGGTGAGTATCGATGAGTTCTTTAGCCATTTTTTCTCCTTTTCCTAGAACTTAATTTAAGTTAGAGAACGCCGTAGGCGTTCCATACCTCTCGAACACTCTTACCTGAAAGTAAATCCTGTAACACTGTTTTCTCTGTCGCTGCGCGAGCATTGGCTAATGCACTCACTTTTTCAAGATGTGCTGATGGAACAACTACGATTCCATCGCTATCTGCAATAACTCCGTCGCCAGGATGGACTTCTACTCCGCCACAAATAACTGGAACGCGAATTGCCTGGATGCGCATACGACCTTTGTAATCGTAGGGACGTGTTCCTTGACCGAATGCTGGAAAATCTAATCCGACAACTTGCTCGGTATCGCGTAAGGGCCCATCTGCGACCACACCTGTTGCACCTCTACCCTTAGCGGCGGCAGAAAAAAGCTCTCCCCAGAATGCAGAGAGGCAATCTCCCCCAGTTGCGATCACTGCGATCTCACCAGGTTGCAATGTATCGAGAAAATCAATTCCATCGCCGTAGGGATCCTTCTGGTCGTACTCAGAAGATGGAATGAATTGCACTGTTGCAGCCAGGCCGACGGCGCGCATATCGGGACGAAGTGCGCGCACGCGGATATCCATAGCATTATTGCGTACACCTACTACATCAAGTGAGTCAGAAATCATGGTGCTGCGTACTCGGGGGTCCAAGTTCCAAGGCATTAGCGCTTCCTCACCATGTAGACGTGAACAAATGCAATCACTGTTTCACCGCGCTGATTTGTCACAGTCACCTGCTCATCAACGATTCCATATTCATCTGGCTTCTTGGCGTGATCTTTCTTAGCAACTATCGTTGCCTTCGAAGTGATTGTGTCCCCGATGAAGACTGGTGCGATGAAACGGACACGGTCGTATCCGTAACTAAAGGCGGCTTCGTTGATCTCACCAGCTAGCATGCCAACTGCTACCGAGAGCACCAGGGTGCCATGAGCTACTCGCTGACCGAATTCTTGGGTCTTGCACCATTCGGCATCCATGTGGTGTGGGTAGAAATCTCCGGTCTGGCCTGCATGCAAGACGATATCTGCCTCAGTAATGGTTCGACCCGTACTAGTTCGTGATGACTCAAGTACATACTGATCGAAGAGTTGTTCCATCGCTTATTCCTTCACATACTTCTCGTAGGTGGATGCGATCTCTTCGACATCCTTCTTGGTGACTTTCTTTTCCACTAAACACTTATGAATAATTAAAGAACTCTGGAACTGCACATCTGGCCAACCGAGAACTCGTGGGCGTACCCAGGCGTTTTCTAATGTACGCAATGTATTTCTAAAGAAATTGTTGGTAAATTGATTAAGTACGTTATCTTTCCAGGCGATCAAGTTGCCCGGCTGTCCCCCGCCTAGACCATATGTCGTTGCTTGAATCTCAGGGAGTGAGAGCAGCATCGCAGCTTCTGCTGCTGCCTTTGAGTTCTTACTTTTCGAAGAGATGGCAACACCGGCACCACCGAGTTGCGATCCAGTCGCTCGTCCATCAAATGATGGAAGATCGTCGTAAATCAAAACATTTTTTCGAAATCCACGTCGTGAGTAGTTGCTATAGCCATACATACAAATTCCATGAGAGTAGTCATCTGTTCCACTAAGTATCTCTGCAATATCGATCGGATTACTGGTGGCGCAAAATTCTGGAACGAGGCTCGCAAGTTCAACCATAAACTCCAAAACCTCGAACGCAAACTCTTGGTCAATAAATCGTGTGCTGCCTTCAAGAGCCGAACCCTTTTGTGCCATCAAAGTTGCAAAGGTGCTAAAAGCATCAACTGGCTTATGAGCCCAGAGGAGATCCTTCTTTTTAGCTATTTCAAAGACTTCATACCAAAACACTGGAGCACGATCTGCCTTATCTTGGCGAAAGGCGTTGACTTGGGCTGCTGTATCAATTGCTAGCGCCCAGTGCTTACCTTGATAGAGGTATGAATTGTGCGATGCACCTACGCTGGTTGCTTCAAGAAGATCAAGTTGTGAGGGAGAAACTAAATCCTCGAAGGCAATTACTGCATCGGCATGGACTGCATCCGGGACATGTGGATGGTCGATGATCATGAGGTCATAATCGTTGTAAAACTCAGAGATGTGTTGATCACCGAAAGCTAGAAGTGAGCGAGCATCCCAGCGAACTGAGATACCGCACTTTTCGATCAAGAGATCATTTGACTCGATAAGACAGTTTTTCCCTCGCTCGTGGTCCCAGGTCATACCTTCGAGTTCGATGAGAGACATTACTTACCCACGACATTAAGGATGTTCTCTGCAAACCAATCACGAATCCCGATTCCTTCTTGAATAAATTTGCCAAGATTGAAGAAGCCGTGAATCATTCCAGGACAGTCTTTGTAGACAATATTGTTACCTGCAGCCTTGAGCTTTTCATAATAGGCAACACCATCTGCCTTAAGTACATCGTATTCAGCGGTAATCATGATTGTAGGTGGTAAACCTGCAAAGGATTTGGCAGCATGTGGAACCGCATATGGATTGGAGCGATCCTGCGCTCCATTGAGATACATCTCCCACAACCACTTCATACCACGTTGTGTCAGGCCATAGCCATCCGCATTTGGAACATCGGCAGAATCAACAAACTCTGGCCCGTTACATGGATAGATCAACCATTGGAAGGCAAGTTTGATTGTGCCACGATCGCGAGCGGCCAGAGCTACAGCCGATGCAAGATTTCCTCCCGCACTATCTCCTCCGACACCTAATCTATTGAGATCAATTCCCAGACGATCTGCATTTGCAACTGTCCACTCAAGGCCTTCGTAGCAATCATTAAAGGGAATTGGGAATTTGTGCTCTGGAGCTTTTTGATAGTTAACAGAAACGATAATTGAATTAGTCTTCTTTGCCATCGATGCCAGCTGAGCATGGTATTTAGCGATGTAATTGATAACCCAGCCGCCGCCATGGAAATAGACAATGCCGGCGCGCTTTGCATCAGAGGTTGAAGGCGGCGTGTAAATGGCAACTGCAATATCTGCAGTTGAACTAGTGAAGAATTCGATTGAAATATCAACTGATGGATCAATCTCTCCACCTAAGTCGGGTTGACCATGTGAGTAGCCACGAGCAGTTCTTGCTCCTTGGACGCTGATATCAGGAAGGTTGGCAGCCTTGGCCATCTCAAGGAATGCGGCAGCGTCTGGATGTAGGCTCATGAAAATACTATAGGATAATTAGAGTACCGAAACAAGGTCATCCCAGACCTTATTTTCGATCGATGTATCAAAGGCTGCAATATTGGCAGTAACCTCGGCCGCACTTCGACAACCGACTAGTACAGATTTCACTGCAGGATGACGCAACGGAAATTGCAGCGCCGCACTCGTCAAGGAAACGTGATGAGCGGCAAGAACTTCGCGAATTCGAATCGCCTTTGCCAATAATTCATCACTTGCCGGGACGTAGTCATACGTTGCGCCTTTGACAGGATTAGCCAGAATTCCAGAGTTAAATACACCTGCTGCGATGATATCCACGTTATGTTCGAGAGCAGTCGGCAACAATTCATCTAATGCGCGCTGATCAAGAAGTGAATAGCGGCCTGCGATCAAAACCATGTCAATATCGGTCTCTTTTATAGCACGAGTTGGTGTTTCGCATTGGTTCATTCCGATTCCAATAGCTTTGATAATTCCTTCTGATCTCATTCGCTCGAGTTCTGGAAACGCTTCCAGAATTGCTTCGTCAGCATTCTGGTCTGGATCATGGATAAAGAGAATTTCTACATGATCCATTCCTAAGCGTTCAAGAGAGCCTTCTAGTGATTGACGAACTCCGGCGGCGCTGAAGTCAAACTTTCTTTCAACGGTATTGTCGGCGTCCATAAAAAAATCATCAATATCAGTAGTCGATGGAACGAGTAACCGTCCAATTTTGGTAGAGATTACAAAACTTGATCGATCTCGCCCAGCAAGTGCTCTACCTATTCGTCGCTCGGATGTTCCTTTTCCATAATGCGGCGCGGTATCAATAAAGTTAATCCCGTTATTGATGGCAGTGAGGATAGTGTCGGTGCAATCGTCATCGCTGACTGATGTGTAGAGACCACCTATGGCAGCAGTTCCTAGAGACAATCGCGAAATTTCAACTCCAGTACGTAGAGTTACCTTGTCGCTATGTTTCATTACGCGCTCCCTGTAGTTGCATGCTCACTTACTGCTGCCCGACCCGCCTCAAGACGTGCAACTGGCACTCTAAATGGTGAGCATGAGACATAATCCAAGCCAACATGATGGAAGAAATCAATGCTTCGAGGATCTCCACCATGCTCCCCGCAGACACCAAGTTTCATATCCGGAGTAACGGAGCGAACTTCATCACATGCAATTTTTACCAATAATCCGACGCCATCCTGATCGAGTGATTCAAAAGGGCTAAATGGAAGTAGCTCGAGGTCGAGATAGCGAGGCAAGAATGATGATTCCACATCATCGCGACTAAATGCCCACGTAAGTTGTGTTAAATCATTTGTACCAAATGAGAAGAAGTCTGAATAGTCAGCTAACTTGGCGGCAGTAATGGCAGCACGAGGTGTTTCAATCATGCTACCGATACTGATCTCCATCTGCTCCCCCGCACCTTTAAGTACGCGGGCTACTTCTTCTTCTAGAGATGAACGGAAATAGAGAAGCTCTCGTTGGGATGCAACAAGCGGAATCATGATTTCCGGGCGTGGGTCATAGCCTGCGCCCGCACATGCAGTGCGGCACGAGTTAGAGCCCGCACCTGCATCGAAAATAAATCTGGAATGAGAACACCCAGACGTACGCCGCGCAATCCCATAATTGGATTTGATTCATGGAGACTATTAACGGCTCTGCTTAAGGCAAGCTTTCGTTCGTCGACTTCTTTACCTCGTTCTTGTGTCAACGCGATATCGACTGCAAGGCTAGCTTGATCTGTCAAAAATTCATGTAGCGGTGGATCAAGTAGTCGCACTGTGACAGGAAGTCCAGTCATCGCGCGCAAGATGCCAACAAAATCGCTGAACTGCAGCTTTTCCATCTCAGCGAGTACTTCAGTACGTTCTTCATCAGTGGTTGCTAAGACCAGAGTCTCTACAAGTACGCGACGATCTCCCAGGAACATATGTTCGGTGCGGGTTAGACCGATTCCTTGAGCACCCATCTGACGTGCAACTTCAGCATCTTCTGGAGTATCTGCATTTGCTCGCACAGACATGCGGCGCACATTGTCGGCGTGGGTAATGATGCGATGAATGCTCTTAATGAGTGCAGAAGAGGTTGCAGCCCCAGGATCCACAATTCCCTGAACATATTCAGTAACAACGCTGGGTACTACCGCAACTTCACCAAGGTAGACAGCGCCGGTGGTGCCATCGATGGAGATGAGATCACCTTCGCGAACAGTGAGATCACCGCAGGTAAAGAACTTTTCATCAACATTGACTTCAATACTTTCGGTTCCGCAGACTGCAGGTCGACCCATTCCGCGCGCCACAACTGCAGCGTGTGAGGTCTTACCGCCCCGTGAAGTCAAGATTCCTTGAGCTGCAACCATTCCGACGAGATCGTCTGGATTAGTCTCACGTCTTACAAGAATAACTTTCTTACCCGCTAACGCTTGGTCTGCCGCATCACGTGGATCAAAGACAACTGAACCCACCGCAGCTCCGGGGGATGCAGCAATACCGCGAGTGAGTTCTTTTGGAGCAGATGCTTTATCAAATTGAGGGAACATTAACTGAACAAGTTGTTCGCCATTGACGCGAGTAAGTGCCTGATCCATCGTGATCGAACCCTCGTCGACGAGTTGTGTTGCAATCTTAAATGCAGCCTCGGCTGTGCGTTTTCCAACGCGTGTCTGCAAGATCCAGAGCTTGCCTTGTTCGACAGTAAACTCAATGTCGCACATGTCGCGATAGTGATCTTCAAGTAGAGCCATAATGCGATTAAGTTCGGCAAATGCCTCGGGATTTACTTCACCTAAATGAGTTAAAGGGAATGCATTTCGAATACCAGCAACGACATCTTCGCCTTGAGCACGTGGTAAGTAATCACCATAAGCTCCTGGCGCGCCACTTCCTGGATCTCGGGTAAAGCAGACGCCAGTACCAGATGTGTCTCCGATATTTCCAAAGACCATTGCTTGAACGTTAACTGCGGTTCCAAGGTCTGCACTGATGCGCTCTCGCCGACGATATAACTGTGCACGCTCAGAATTCCACGAGTGAAAGACTGCCTCAATCGCTCTGATGAGTTGTGAGCGAGCATCAAAAGGAAAAGGGGCTTCTGTGTGCTTTTCCACAACTGCCACAAAAGCATCTCCGGCCTCACGAAGTGCTGGACCGTCAAGATCGGCAATTGTCTTGCCTCCTGCGGCTGCAATGAGAGGGGCTGCTACTTTGGCGAAGGCATCAGATGGAATATCGCATACAGTCTTTCCAAACATCTCAATAAATCGACGATAAGAATCCCAAGCAAAGCGGGCATCTCCTGTAATGGACTCAAGAGTTGCAGCCACTTCCTCTGACATGCCGACGTTGAGCACAGTCTCCATCATTCCTGGCATTGAGAACTTTGCACCAGAACGAACTGAGACTAAAAGTGGATTGGCGGGATCACCAAATGATTTCCCGATCTTTTTTTCAAGCTCGACAATGGCAGCATCAATCTGATCGAGAAG